>DASRWK010000556.1:0-4390 GCA_035776715.1 Microvirga sp. | reverse complement strand
GACGTCCAGATTACTGCTTGGGCGCCTGAGGGGCGGCCGGCTGACCGCCCTGACCCGCAGCGCCGCTGCTCTGCAGCATCTTCTGGCGCATCTCTTCGCTCTTCTTCTGAAGCTCCTCCTGGAGCTTCTTCTGCTGCTCTTCGAGCACTTTCGGGTCGATCGGGGGACCGTCGAAAGCCTTGGCGAAGCCGGCAGCCGGGACAGCGAAGGTGATTTCGCGGCCGACCTGGTTCTGAACGCTGACGTTCAGGTTCGCCCCCTTCTTGAGAGAGGCGATGAAGTCGTCCTTCACCTGAGCCTCGGCGAAGCAGCCGTTGGGCAGGCACATCACGTAGCGGCCGGCGGTCGCCTGCCCCTGATCAACGGCGAAGCGCAGGCCAGGCTGCAGGAGCAGGCCGAGCGGCATGACGAAGCGGACGACCTTCTGCGGCTGCTGGCCCTTCACGTCGTAGACCGCAAGAGCGAGAACGGGCTGACCCTGGTCCGAGACGAAGTCGCGGGTGGTGTAGCAGATCTCGGCGTTGGCGTTCTGGTCCTTACCACAGACCTTGGTCCATTCCGGCTGGGACGGCTCGGCCTTCACCTGGACGACCGTGGGGCCGCTCTGCTGCTGCGGCTGGGCAGCCTGGCCCTGGGCAGCGGGCTTCGCCGGCTGGGCGGCTGGCTTCTGAGCCTGAGCGAAGGCGGGTGCGCTGGCGAGAAGGGCCAGGGCGGTGGCCAGGCCGCAGGTGCCCCCCAAGCTCGCGATGCGTGTCGCGAATGACATGTCGTTAGATCCTCTTCAGTCGAAAGGTCGGCTCTAGAATGGGCCGTTGGTATCCGGCGTTCTTAAACCTGCAATGGGACGGTGAATCTTTGCCGAATGCGGCGAAGACATGACCTATGGCGCTCCTTTAACCTTTCGTGGGCTAGGTTTCCAGTCACCCCGGTTAACTTTCTGTACAATATTGCCCCGGAAACACCGCCGCACGGCAGGAGCCCCATGAACTGCAGCCTCATAAGGATCTTTGCCCTGCTCGCCAGCATCGTCGTGGCATGCCTTGGGCCTATGGTCGCAGCGCAGGCCGAGCCCCTGCGGCATGGTATCGCCATGCATGGAGAGCCCGCGCTCCCGCCGAATTTTCCCCACCTGCCTTACGCGAACCCCGATGCTCCTAGGGGTGGGCGAATCACGCTGGCGCTCCAGGGCACCTTCGACAGCCTCAATCCTTTGATCGTCCTCGGCGTCGCGCCGCCAGCCGTACCGGAGTATGTCCTCCAGAGCCTGATGATGCGCTCCAGGGACGAGCCCTTCACGGTGTACGGCCTCGTCGCCCGTTCGGCGGAGATGCCGGACGACCGCAGTTCGGTGACGTTCAACCTCGATCCGCGCGCACGCTTCTCGGATGGCAGACCGCTGACGGCCGAGGACGTGCGCTTCACCTTCGAGCTGCTGAAAAAGCACGGCAAACCGTTCCACCGGTCGAGTTTCGGACAGGTCAAAGCCGTCGGGATCGAGAATCCACATCGGATCAGCTTCGATCTCTCGGGCTCGAACGACCGGGAACTGCCCCTCATCATCGCCACGATGCCGATCTTCCCGGCCCATGCCACCGATCCGGACACCTTCGACAGAACCACCCTCACCCCGCCCGTCGGATCCGGCCCCTACGCCATCACGGAAGTCCGGCCCGGCGAACGCATCGTCCTGAGCCGCCGCCAGGACTTTTGGGCCGAAGATCTGCCGATCGTCCGCGGCCTCTACAATTTCGACGAGATCCGCTACGATTTCTATCGTGACGCCAATACCTTGTTCGAAGCCTTTCGCGCGGGACTTTACGATTACCGCCTGGAGGGCGACCCGGGCCGCTGGGCCACGGGCTACGACTTTGGCGCCGTAAGGAACGGGCGCATCCTGCGGGAAACGGTGCCGATCCGTCTGCCGAAGGGCATGAACGGCTTCGTCTTCAACACCCGCCGTCCGGTGTTCAAAGATCCTCGTGTGCGGGAGGCCCTGAGCTATCTCTTCGATTTCGACTGGATGAACCGTAACCTGTTCTACGGGTTGCTCACCCGTGCGGACAGCTACTTCGCCGGTTCGGAACTCTCATCGACGGGTCGCCCCGCCGATGAGCGCGAGCGCGCTCTCCTGGCTTCGTTCCCTGGAACGGTTCGGGAGGACATCCTGGAGGGCCGCTGGGCTCCACCCGCCCCTGACGGGTCGGGACGGGACCGGGACATGGCCCGCCGCGCCCTGTCCCTGCTCTCCAAGGCCGGCTGGGTCCTCAAGGGCGAGGTCCTCCGGAAGAAGGGCACCGGGGAGCCCTTCGTCTTCGAGATGCTGGTCAGCTCGAGCCAGCAGGAGCGCCTGGCCCTCAACTATGCGCAGGCTCTCGAGCGGGTTGGCATCAAGGCCCGGGTACGCCTTGTCGATAACGTGCAGTATTGGCGTCGTCTCTCGAATTTCGACTTCGACATGGTTCAATGGGTCTGGCCGGCTTCCGCCTCTCCGGGGAACGAGCAGCGTAACCGCTGGAGCACGGCTGCGGCGAACAGGAGCGGCTCGCTCAACTATTCGGGGGCCCGTTCATCGGCCATCGACCACATGATCGATGCCCTTCTGGAGGCCAGAACGAGAGAAGAGTTCGTCTCCGCCGTGCGAGCCCTCGACCGGGTTCTCCTGTCGGGTTTCTATGTGGTTCCGCTGTTCTACGTGGCCGATCAATGGCTCGCTTACGACAGCGGCTTGAAGAAGCCGGAAAGGACGCCCCTCTTCGGCCCGTATATCGACGCTTGGTGGCGGCAGCCCGGCTAACCCCTTCGCGTGATAGGATTACCCTTATTGTTGAGCTTACGTTCAGATCGGCGATGCAACTAATCTGCTGCTATGTACGTTGAGGAATGTATCTCCTGTCTCAATGAACGCGTTCTTACGCAAGGGTGTTGCAATGAATGGAATGCAGAAGGTTCTCGTCGTCGACAACGGCGAGCGCGCTCCTGACAGCGCTCTTTCGGCGGAACTCGCAGGCTTGGGGTACGCGAGCGTTACGACTCCCTTCGAAGCAGCAGATGATGTTCTGGCGCTGATCCCCAGTCCTGCGGCCGTCGTGCTGCAGATGCCACGGCATGCAAAATGGTCGGAGCGCAAGAGGTTCCTGGAACTGGCCACCCGCCTTCGCAAGACCTTGGCCGCAAGCCACACGCCCGTGATCGTCACCGGCGGAGAGGGCGGCGCGGCAATGTTACTTCAGAACGAATTGAGCACCCGCGCCGTTGCGGCGCGCAGCTCCGACGCTCAAGGCTGCAGCAAATCGAAGGCCCTCTCTTCAGTCCTGGCCTGATCCTCGTTGGCCGCAAAGAAGGCTGCCGTGCGCGAGGATCCCCGCATGTCCAGCGCATGGTAGACGGCGATGGTACTGCCCGGTCCGCCGCCTGTGTGACCGGCGACGCTCAGGCCGCCAGTCGTTCCGCCGACCATGAGACCCAAACCGTATCCGGGCTGGTTCCACGGCCTGCCCTGTACGGGGCCCGGGAGGACGAAGGGCTTGAGCATGATCTTCAGTGTTTCGGCCGGAAGAAGCGTCCCCCGCATGAGGCCGTCGAGCAGCCGCGCGGCATCCTGAACGCCTCCCACCAGGAGACCGTGATACACCCATCCCGGATGATAGGACGACGCGCTGCCCATGCTCACATGCGCCAGATCGCCGGGCTTCGTTGCCACCCTCGCGCCCACGATCCCCAGCGGATGGAGTACGAGACGCCTCAAGGCATCCTCGAGGCTTTCTCCGGTGGCTGCTTCGATCATCTGCCGCACGACGAGATAGCCGATATTGGAATAGTCCCAGCCCTCCCCCGGAGCCTATCGGAGCCGGTCGGCGTCGACCCGCGCGAGCAGATCCGGAACCGACCAGGGCTCGTCCCGGCGTGCGACGGCCTCGTGATAGGCGGGTAGCCGGCCGTATTCGGCAAGCCCCGCCCGGTGCTGAAGGAGCTGGCGCAGCGTGTACGGCCGGCCCGGCACCGGCTCGTCCAATTCCAAAGCTCCATCGCGAACGAGCACCAGAGAGGCGACGGCCAGAGCCGTCTTCGTGAAACTCCACCAGGGGACCAGTCGATCGGCCCCGCGGCTGTCCGCCACGACGCCGTCCTCGACCACGGCCCAGTCCCCGGTCACGGCGTCAGGCCGCCTTCTTCTCGGCGATCCGGACCAGATCGCGGAGAATGATCGTCGACGCCCGGATGCGCTCGTCGGGGGTCTCGACGTCGCGTACGAACACGATCTTCATGTCCGGGCGAACCTTCGCGAACGAGGCCTGCTCGGTCACGTAGGAGATGAGCCCTGTCGGGTTGGCGAAGGAGTTGTCACGGAACGAGATGATGATGCCCTTCGGTCCACCATCCACCTTCTCCA
>DASRWK010000555.1:0-2053 GCA_035776715.1 Microvirga sp. | reverse complement strand
CGGCCCAACAAAAAACCGCCCAAGCGGAGCTTGAGCGGCGGAGGTCGTATTCAACGCAATGAAGCCGGGCGGGGTTTCATTCACACTTCGTCAGTGTTCACGTTTTGTACTCTATCAGCGTTGCGCTGTCAAGCGCCTTTTGGAGGCCGTCTCCATCAGCGGCCCTCACCGAGAACCACATCGACCGCGATCATCTCGTGGTCCGAGACGAGCCGTCCCTTCGCGTCCACGGAAGGGATGACCTGCGGGTTCTCCGCCCGCGCGCCGCGCACGAAAAGCCAGTCGAGTTTTCCGAACGGACGCGGGTGCGTCTTCGACGGGCCGTCGCGCTGAGTCGGCGCCGCCCGATTCGCGTGAACCCACGAAAAACCTGCCTCCCTCAGATCGGCGAAGAGCGGTTCGCAGCGCTCCGGCTCTTCCAGCATCAAGCGACGCTCGTCCGCGCCTCTCGGAAGGGCCTTCGTGTTGAGATCCCCGCCGACGATGCAGGCTTCCCCCGGCGCGATCCGCTCCAGGGCGAGCAGCAGATTTCGGATCTGCGATTGCCGGTCGGCGGGATCGGTCTTGCTTTCGAGATGCAGGCTCACGACCCAGAGGGGGCGCGGCGCGTGGGCCACGCGCGCGGCCAGGGCGATTCGCCCGCCGATCCGCCGCTGGGCGCCTTCGTACCCCGTGAACCAGCGGCCGCTCTCTTCGAGCGGAATCACGTGCGGGCGCTCGAACAGGAGCCTCCCGACGATGGCGTTCCCATGGAGCGCGCAGAGGTTGCGCTCTCCCGCGTGGCGGCGCATCTCCTGCCCGTCGCCGAGATCGAGCTCCACGAACTCGACGCCATAAAGGTAGCCCTCGCCCGTCGAGCCGACGAGTTCGCGGACCGTGTGCGCATTGCCCGACCGGGCCATGCCGATATCGACCTCGCTCAGGAGCAGGACATGCGCCCCCGCCCGATCCGAAAGCCTCCTGACCGCCTCGGGCCGCACCAGCCGCCCGGCGTTGAGGGCGGCGACCCGCAGACGGGCCGGGCAGGACAGCGGGCTGGCCGGCGGCTGCATCTCGAGGCTGTGGAACGCCTCGATCCGGCTCATGAAAGCCCGATGCGCCGAAGGATCGTGGGCCGTCCGGCGCGCCTCCTCCAGCAAGGCGGCATCCGGACAGGGAAGACCGGCGAGGCTCCGGTCGATCAAGGGGCGCAAGCGCAGTCTCCCTCCGCAATTTCGGTTCACGATTCGCAGATAACGCATCCCGGTCCGGCCGCGAGGGCCCGCGTCCAGAAAAATTCTGGGTGGCATTAGGAACTTCTTTGTCCCTTTGGGATTATTAGGCTGCACAAGAATAAGCCGGGAGAAGGCCCATGCTCGCTTGGGCTATCGTCATCGCGCTCGTCGCAAGCGCGCTTTTCTATGTTGCCGATCCCGCAGCCGTCGCGGTGAGCATCGCGGAGCTGGCAGGCGTGATCACGCTGTTTACCATCGTCTGCGCGGCAGAGGCCTTCAGCGTACCCAAACGCTGATCCTCTCGAGGTGCCGCGCCGCAATCCCGAGCGGGTTGCGGGGGATGGATCACTTCCGGGATTACTGCCCTGTATCCTTTCATGGCATCCGACAGGGAACTTCGCGGATTGCATCCGGAACGTAATGTGATTATGTTTCGTGCGATGAACGTATCGCGCTCCGCTCTCTCCAGACCTCCTGATCAGCAGAAGCTCTCGGGCGCTCTCGTCATCCCGAATGCCGACAGGCTGTCCCAAGGCACGGCCGGCGGCGCGATCCAACCGGCGGCGGCGGCCGAACAGGCCGATGGGAATGCTCACGGGGGCTTGGCCGTCATTCTCGAAGGGATCGGCGACGCCTTCTATTCGCTCGATGGCGAATGGCGGTTCACCTACATCAACCGGGCGGCGCAGGAATATTTCGGCGTCCCAGCGCAGAGCATGCTCGGCCGCATCATCTGGGACATCTTCCCCCATTCCGAGGGAACGGATCTGCGCAGGCGCTACGAGGACGTGTTCCGTACGGGCATCGCGGCTTCGTTCGAATCCAGGGCGGTAAGCGCG
>DASRWK010000554.1:0-4005 GCA_035776715.1 Microvirga sp. | reverse complement strand
AGGTTCTTGTGGCGGGGGGCCTTGCCGATGATCGGCATCATATCCGGCGTGCAGGGGCGCATGCCCATCCACGGCTCCGGGTCGACCCGCTCGCCGAGAGGGAAGAACTCGCGGGCGATCGGCTCGGCGCGGGCGAGCTGCACCGGCGTCTTGGGCGCATCGCGCACGGCGAATTCCGCGCCCGTCGTCAGGCGGATGCCCTTCAGCATGGGCGCGAGGAAGTAACCCCGGTCGAAATCCAGGGTCGGGCGGTTGAGCACCGCGTTGCCTTCCGGCTTGTAATGCATGTGATAGCCGCGCTTGACCGCGAGCGGCAGATTGTAGCCGAGCCGCTTCGTCACCACGTCGGCCCAGGCGCCCAGCGCCACGACCACCGCACCCGCTTCCACCGTGCCCTTCTCGGTCTGGACCTGCCACCCGGTCGAGGTTTCCTCGAGCGTCCTGGCGTCGCCCGCCGCCAGTTCGCCGCCGAGGCGCTCGAACAGACCGACATAGCCCATGGTGAGCTGATGGGGATCGGCGACCGTCGCCGGGTCCGTCCAGTGGATGCCGCCCTTGGCCGAGACCTTGAGGTGCGGCTCGCGCTCGGCGACGCCTCTCGTGTCGAGGGCCTCGAAATTCACGCCAAAATCGCGCTTCACGTTCTCGGCGTCCCGGAACTGCTCGTCCCGGGTCTTCTCGTCACGGAACACCTTCAGCCAGCCGGTCTGGCGGATCAGATGCGTGGAGCCCGACTCCTCTGCCAGGGCCATGTGCTCTGTGACGCTGCGCTCGATGAGCGGGGCGTACATCCGCGCGATCGCCTTGTGCTGGGCCGGTCGGGAATGCATCCAGTACTGGAGCAGGAAAGGCGCGATCTTCGGAATCGCGCTCCAGTGATAATGTGCGTCGATGGTGTTGTTCAGGGCATAGCGCAGCAGCGCCCCGAAATCGTGGGGGAAGCCATAAGGGTACACGCCCTCGCGCTGGATCAGCCCCGCATTGCCGAAGGAGGTTTCCTCGCCCGGCTTGCGCTTGTCGATCAGGAGAACGGAGCGGCCGCGCTTCTGCAAATGCACGGCAATCGACACGCCGACGATGCCGGCGCCAAGAACAACAACATCCTTACGCATGAAGCCCTGCCTGCGTTGTTTGGCTCTCGCGGGGAGAGCGGAGCTTTCCGCCCCGTTTCTTAAGGACTTCTACTCCCGTTCCCGCAAGGCCGTCCATGCAATTCGTGCGGCATGGGCCGCTCTCCCCAGGCAAGTGGTATTGAATTGGGCCATGACGATCGCGCAAGCCCGTTGCCGTTGGAGCAAGCGCGTGGTACCGGCCTCCCATGACACGTCCGCTTCTCATCGCTCCTTCCATTCTCGCTTCCGACTTCTCCAAGCTCGGCGAGGAAATCCGCGCCGTCGACGCCGCCGGTGCCGACTGGATCCATATCGACGTGATGGACGGCCATTTCGTGCCCAACATCACCATCGGCCCCGATGTGGTGAAGGCCCTGCGCCCTCACACATCGAAGGTGTTCGATGTCCACCTGATGATCGCTCCCGTCGATCCCTATCTGGAGGCCTTCGCCAAGGCGGGCGCGGACATCATCAGCATCCATGCGGAGGCGGGCCCGCATCTGCACCGCTCCCTGCAGACGATCCGGGCGCTCGGCAAGAAGGCCGGCGTCGTGCTCAATCCCGGCACGCACGAATCCGCCATCGAGCCCGTGCTCGACATGGTGGACCTGGTGCTCCTCATGACGGTGAATCCCGGCTTCGGGGGACAGGCCTTCATCGGCGCGGTCTGCGAGAAGGTGCGCCGGGTCAAGGCCATGATCGGCGACCGGGACATCGACATCGAGATCGACGGCGGCGTGACCGCCGAAACGGCTCCCATCGTGGCCGCGGCCGGCGCCAATGCCCTCGTGGCGGGCTCCGCCACCTTCAAGGGCGGGCCTTCCGCCTATGCGGCCAACATGGCCGCCATTCGCGAGGCGGCCGCGAAGGCCCGTTGAGATCGGGAGGCTATCGTGCTACCGCGCGGGCATATCACCCGCGTGGAAGTGTAGAGCCATGATCCCCCGTTACAGCCGTCCCGAGATGGTGGCCATCTGGTCGCCCGAAACCAAGTTCCGCATCTGGTTCGAGATCGAGGCCCATGCCACCACGGCGCTCGCCAATCTCGGCGTCGTGCCCCGGGAAGCCGCCGAGAAGGTCTGGGAGAAGGGCTCCGCGGCCACCTTCGACGTGGAGCGCATCGACGCCATCGAGCGCGAGGTGAAGCACGACGTCATCGCCTTCCTCACGCATCTGGCCGAGATCGTCGGTCCCGAGGCCCGTTTCGTCCATCAGGGCATGACCTCCTCGGACGTGCTGGACACCACCTTCAACGTGCAGCTCGCCCGGGCCACCGACATACTGCTGCGCGACATGGACGAACTGCTCGCCGCCATCAAGCGCCGCGCCTTCGAGCACAAGATGACGCCGACCATCGGGCGCTCCCACGGCATCCATGCGGAACCCACCACCTTCGGGCTCAAGCTCGCCCAGGCCTATGCGGAATTCGAGCGCTGCAAGCTGCGCCTCATCGAGGCCCAGCGGGAGATTTCCACCTGCGCCATCTCCGGGGCGGTCGGCACCTTCGCCAATATCGACCCGAGCGTGGAAGAATACGTGGCGGAGCAGATGGGCCTCCAGGTGGAGCCCGTCTCCACCCAGGTGATCCCGCGCGACCGTCACGCCATGTATTTCGCGACGCTCGGCGTGATCGCCTCCTCCATCGAGCGACTGGCGACGGAAGTGCGCCACCTGCAGCGCAGCGAGGTTCTCGAGGCGGAAGAATACTTCTCGGCAGGCCAGAAGGGCTCCTCGGCCATGCCGCACAAGCGCAACCCCGTGCTGACGGAGAACCTCACCGGCCTCGCCCGCATGGTGCGTGCCTACGCGCTGCCCGCCATGGAGAACGTGGCGCTCTGGCACGAGCGGGACATCTCCCACTCCTCCGTCGAGCGCATGATCGGCCCGGACGCCACCGTGACCCTCGACTTCGCCCTGGCGCGCCTCACGGGCGTCATCGACAAGCTCGTGATCTATCCGGAGAACATGCAGAAGAACCTGGATCGCCTAGGGGGCCTCGTTCATTCGCAGCGCGTCCTGCTGGCGCTCACCCAGAAGGGGGCCTCCCGCGAGGACGCCTACCGCCTGGTCCAGCGCAACGCCATGCCGGTCTGGCGCGGCGAGGGCGAATTCCTGAGCCTTCTCAAGAACGATGCCGAGGTGACCAATTACCTCAAGCCCGAGGAGATCGAGGCCTGTTTCGACCTGGGCTACCACTTCAAGCATGTGGATACGGTCTTCACGCGGGTCTTCGGTTCGGCCACGGCATAGCTTCGGCTCTGGACATTTTTGCCTAAAGCGCAACAATCCCCGTACAGGAGATCAACGACACGGGGATTGGTCCATGTTGTCAGAGAAGATCCTCGCCACCGCCTTCGCGCGCGCCGTGAAGCGGGGCACTCTCAGGATGACCACCGCCAAGGGCCAGAACTTCACCTTCGGCGATGGCGGGCTCCCGGAAATCGCGATCCGTTTCACGGATAGCGCAGCCCAGACAGCCCTTTGCCTTCATCCAGAGCTGAAGCTGGGCGAATTGTTCATGGACGGCAGGCTCGTCATCGAGAAGGGCGATATTCTGGGCCTTCTCCAGCTGTTGCTTCAGGATACCCGCGGCGAATTCGACGACCTGCCCCTCCACCGCCTCCGCAAGATCCGGCATTGGCTGACCTTGCGCGGCGAGAACGACACGACCCGCGCCAAGCGGAACGTCGCCCACCATTACGATCTCGACGGGCGGCTCTATTCCCTGTTCCTCGACAGCGACAAACAGTATTCCTGCGCTTATTTCGAGCGCCCGGACGTGGGCCTCGAGGAGGCCCAAACCGCCAAGAAGCGGCACATCGCGGCGAAGCTCCTGGTCGAGCAGGGCCACAGCGTGCTCGATATCGGCTCCGGCTGGGGCGGCATGGGCCTG
>DASRWK010000553.1:0-9845 GCA_035776715.1 Microvirga sp. | reverse complement strand
TCGATATCCTCTTCAACAACGCCAGCCGGCAGCAGCAGCGCCAATCTCTCCTCGACATCACGACGGAGGATTTCGACGCAACGATGAAGACCAACATCTATGCGATGTTCTGGATCACCAAGGCGGCGCTGCCACATCTGAAGCCGGGATCCGTGATCATTCAAACCACCTCCGAACGGGCTTACGACCCGTCCGCCAACCTGGTGGACTACGCCATGACCAAGGCAGCGATGATGAACTTCTCAAAATCGCTTGCGAAGCAGCTTGGACCGAAGGGCATTCGCGTGAACGGCGTCGCGCCCGGTCCGATCTGGACTCCGCTCCAGGTAAGCGGTGGAGCAACGCAGGAGAAGATCCAGGAATTCGGCGGCGATACCCCGATGGGCCGTCCGGGCCAGCCGGCGGAGCTCGCCTCGATCTATGTGCAGTTGGCTGCATCGGATGCGAGCTATGCGACAGGTCAGATCTATGGAGCAGCAGGCGGCAGCGGGCAGCCATAGGGCACCCTCGGGCATGTCGCGGTCGTAGCGCGGCCTCTTCTGCAGGTTGTCCGGGATCGGCGCGGTGCAAGGGAGGACGCAGTCTTCGGGCGGCCTAGGATGTACGACCCCGGTTGACCATGCGGGGCAGGGCATCCTGGCTGCGTCCGGCGACGACGATCAGGCGTTTTACCTCGCCTCTCAGGAAGGCTTGCAGGAACCGGTCATAGTTCTTGAACGAGACGCAGCCGTTGGAGTCCCCGTTCGGCCCGAGCAAGTACGAATGAGCAAGAATTCCATTGCGGCCGTAGATGGCGGCGCTGCCGCCGACTGGATTGAGGCGGATCGCGCGTACGCCGTGGAAGAGCGCCTCACGTTCGGTCAGGGTGTAGGTGCCGGGCGGCGTTGCTCCCTGCATGCGCACATGAACGAAGCGTGGATCGTCGAGCTTGTCGCCGAGGCCGGAATGAGCCTCGAGCCGCTCGCCGTTGGGCATGATGACGACCTTCGCGCTGATGTCATAGACAGCGGTTCCGTCTCCGGCCATCGGATCGATGCGGCTGCTCGGCGCTAGATCGCCGGTCCCCAGCGCGGCGTAGCTGAGAGCGTTTCCAGGTGGCCTCGAAGGCTTGATGCCGAAGAGCTTCTCTAGGAACGACGGATTGTCATCGGGTGCGCTCGGTGCGGCGGTGCCCTGCACCGGCCCGGTGACCGGCGCACGGGCGACCCTCGCCGCTTCGGGTTTGGGTGACACGGAAGCCTTCACGACCCGGAATTCGGAAGGGCGCGGCACAGGCAGCGGCACCGGCCGGGCGATTTGCGCCATCTGTGGCTCGGGCGCAGGCTCCTGCGGCTGCACGGGTTCGGACGTCCGGGACGGTACGGGCGCCGTCGGCCCTGCGACGGGTCGAGGCGCATTGAACGGTTTGAAGGTTGTCTCGAGAGGCGCGTTGATCGCGAGGGCGAGCGCCTCGGGTTTCAGCGTAAGGACTGGAGCGACCGGAGACCATCCATCGCCGTCGACGGTGATTTCGGCGACCTCTTGCGGGGCGGCGCTGACAGAGGGAGTGGAGAGCTCGCCGAGCGGCGGCGTGTCTTGCGCCTGGAACTTCGTATAGAAGGCGACGGGGCATATGGAGATTGCCACGAGGGCAGCCGTCAGGAAATGATTGCGCAGGCTCTTCCGCTGAACGCGGGTGGCTGGCGGGTAACGGTAATGCACCATGGCGAACTCTACGCAATACCTTCGCCGCGCATGGCACGCCTTTGCCGAACAGGTCGGGTGCGATCCCAATATGCCGGGATTGCCGCGCGGGAAAACACATTCTCACTCGCGCGATTGAACAACGGTTTCGTTAAAATTTCGGATCGGCGTCCTGTATCGGCGGCCCTGTTCGATGGGGCGTCCGCGCGGATCCTGCCGGTCGGCGGTGGCGATGATAGCCGCCCATCTTGCGGTCATGGCGATAAGAGATGCCGGAACCACGGCGATGACTGCATCTCGTCAGCGCGGCGTGACCGTATCCGGGTTGGACGGGATCTGCTCGACGGTTTCCTTGCCGGCGGCCCGGTCGGGCGCTCCCTCGGGGTCCATATGAACGCCGCGAATGGCGAAGAAGAAGACGATGGCCGCGGCAGCAATGGAGGCCAGCGCCACCCAAGCGCGAATGCCCATGATGCTCTCCTGATGAGACAATGGCGTCAGAGGGGCAGAACATCTGCGGACGGCGCTTGTTCCTCATGAAATCGGGCCAGAAGGGGAATGCGGCATAAGCGCTCCGGCCCCACGCCACGCGACCGGCTCCAGGCATTCTTGACCGGAGGTGGGAGGCCGCCGGGCTCGCAAAGCGGGGATTTCGTGCTAGCACAGCCGTGTAGTGTGAAGCCGTCCTTGTTTCCCAAGCATGAGAATAATGACACAGCTCTTCATATCGGTAGCGGGAAGCCGCTCGGTCATCGAGGAGGCCGCCCGTGGACGCTCGTCGCTCGCGTGCGTCATCATCGGCCTCCTGGCGCTCGTTCTCAGCGCTTGCGCGAGCCGGCCGGGACCTGAGGTCCTTACGCCCGTCGCAGCGACGGTTCCCGGGGCACGGACGGTCACCGTCTATGTGGCGACGACGCGCGAAAGGACCTCGCCGGAGCAGAACGTCTTCACGACGGACCGATCCGCCAGCCTCAACTACGCGGAGTTCACGATCTCGATCCCGCCGGGGCACAAGGCGGGCGAGATCGAGTGGCCCGGCACCACCCCGGACCCGGCCACCAGCTTCGCCACGATCCGCCAGGCGGTTCTGGACGAGGCGACGTTCCGCAGGAGGGTCGGCAGCCGGGCGGGGCGGGGGCATGACGTGGGCGTCTTCGTTCACGGATACAACACCAATTTCCAGGAGGCGCTGTTCCGTCTCGCCCAATTGAGCGCCGACTCACGGCTGGATACGGTGCCGGTGCTGTTCGCCTGGCCGTCCGAGGCCGCGATCACCGGCTACGTGGCGGACAGGGAAGCCGTAGCCTATTCCCGGGACTACCTCGCTCATGTCCTGTCGATGCTGGCGCGGGAGCGCTCGGTGCGGAACGTGGCCGTGATCGGGCACAGCATGGGCGGATGGCTGACAATGGAGACCCTGCGCCAGCTGCGCCTTCAGGGAAAGGGCGACGTGCTCGCGCGACTTCAGGTCGTTCTCGCTGCGCCCGACATCGACCTCGACGTATTTCGGACCCAGATAGCGGCGGTCGGCCGGATGTCGCCGCCGCTGACTATTCTGGTCTCGAAGGATGACTGGGCGCTGGCCGCCTCGAGCCGCCTGTCCGGCAGGCGCGAAAGGGTCGGAATGCTCGATGTCGCGGACGCCAGGGTCCAGGCTATCGCCCGTCAGTCGGGCCTGCGGGTCGTCGACATCTCGACCCTCACTGCTCCCGACACCTTCAATCACGACCGTTTCGTCAGCTTCGCGGCGGTGTATTCCGCTGTGGCACCCCGGGGCGGTGCCGATGACCCGCTGCGCCAAGCGGGAGCCTTCGTGTTCAACGCCGCCGGAACGGTCCTCTCGACGCCGTTCACCCTCGTCGGGCAGGCTCTGGCCGGTGAGCCGATCCGGTAGGGCTCCTCTCGGCGAAGCGGACCCGGTTTGCCGTTCCGAGGTGTGGGGGCGCTTGGGATATCAAGGTGTCGGATCGTCCGAGAGCCGACCGGATGCCCCGTACGAGGCCGGGCCCGCCTTCGGGGCATCCGCGTCCGCCGCCGGTCGCCTGACGGCCGCGATCCGTGTGGCGCGTTCTGATCGGCCATGAATGTCGGGCGGAGGCGTTGTATGGTGGCTCGCCACGTCAAGCGCGACGAGCCCACCCGATAGGTATGAAGGATCTCCTGCCCTCATGACGAACCCACAGAACCCCAGCGAAGCCCTCACGTCCCCGTCGGTGGCGCGGAACCGCGATCCGATCCTGAGCATCCTCAGGCGGGTCCTCCCGCGGAGCGGGACGGTTCTGGAGATCGCCAGCGGGACCGGTGAACACGCGGCGTATTTTGCTGAGGCACTGCCGCATCTGATGTGGCAGCCCACCGATCGGGACGATCTGGCCCTGAAAAGCATTGCCGCTCATCGGTCCGCTTCGGGGCTGCCCAATCTCCTCGCCCCTCTGCGGCTCGACGCGGCCGCCCCCGGCTGGCCCGTGGAGCGCGCCGACGCTCTGGTGGCGATCAACATGGTCCACATCTCTCCCTGGCGGGCGACTCAGGGGCTGATGGCTGGGGCAGGGCGCCTGCTCCCGTCCGGCGGCGTGCTCTATCTCTACGGGGCCTACAAGGAGAACGGCGCCCATACCGCTCCAAGCAACGAGGCTTTCGACGCCGATCTCAGGCGCCGGCATCCGGAGTGGGGCGTGCGTGACCTGGAGGAGGTGGCGGATCTCGCCCGCGCTCACGGGCTGGAGCTGGTCGAGCGAATTCCGATGCCCACCCACAATCTGAGCCTCGTGTTCCGGCGATAGGCAGCCGGGCGGACGGTCTCTTCCGTCTGCGCCCCTTTCCTAGAGCCGGGCGGCCTGGAGCGCGTGGCTGGCGCGACTGTCGTGGTCGTGAGGCCCGGGCCCGATCGGGCCGAAATCGCCCCGCAGCGCCTTCAGCGCATACCGCTCTGTATCGATCTCACGGGCCGTGCGAAAACCGAGCCGCCGCAGGATCGGCAGCGGCGGGCACCGACCCTGCACGGCATGCTGGAACAGGAATCCCGTCACCAGCGCCGGGAGGGCCAGCCAACGCCTGTCCACCGCCGCCCCGAGCACCACGCCCGCGAAGACAAGGATCGAGGCATTCGCCTCCAGCGTCCGCTCGATGTCCCACTCCCGGTCGAGCTCTTGCAGCCGGCTCTCGATCGCCTGAGGATGGGCCGCATGCCAGCGGACGCTCTCGGCGATTCCCTGCATGATGTCCCGATCAACCGAGGCGCCCGTGTGCCTCGGGACACGTCCGACGGTGCTCGAAACCATGGCTCTGTCCCTGCAACAACGGAAGCAACGGTACGTTCGCGGACAGGTTCCGCGACGGTCATCCTCGCGTCGGCATCTCGTCCCGAAACATGAGTCTTCGCTAAATTAAAGGCATCTTATTCAATGCAGGTATGCGCATGCCCCGTTGGTACTCGAGCCTGAGGCATTCGGAAGCCGGACGATCCGGTACGCATCTCCGGTCCGCGCATCGCGCGACTTTCCGCCGTGTTTTCCAGCCTGCTCGGCAAGCGGGCCAAAATCCGGCGAGATCATCGACGGCCGAGGTTCGGCCGCGCCACTATGGAACCGTTCGGGACTTCGCCTTCTAAAAAACTGGAGCAACCGCAATGTCCATTCAGACTTCGACGCCCTTGCGTGGCCGCCCTGTCGTGAAGGGCTTCTACGAGAAGCGCACCGGCAGCGTGCAGTACGTGGTTGCCGACCCCGAGACGAAAAAGTGTGCCGTCATCGACCCGGTGCTCGACTTCGATTCCCAGTCCGGCGCGACTGCCACGAGCTGCGCCGACGAGCTCCTCGCTCATATCGAGCGCGAGGGCTACACCCTGGATTGGATCCTCGACACGCACCCGCACGCGGACCACTTCTCGGCCGCAGGCTATCTGAAGGATAGGACCGGCGCGCCCACCGCCATCGGAGAGAAGGTGGTCGAAGTCCAGAAGCTCTGGAGGGGTATCTACAATTGGCCCGACACGTTTCCCGGAGACGGCTCGCAGTGGGACCGGCTGTTCGCGGACGGGGACCGTTTCAAGATCGGCAACTTGGACGGGGAGGTGATGTTCTCGCCGGGCCACACGCTCTGCTCGATTAGCTATGTGGTGGGCGATGCCGCCTTCATTCACGACACGATCTTCATGCCCGACAGCGGAACGGCCCGCACCGACTTCCCCGGCGGCTCGGCCAAGGCGCTGTGGAACAGCATCCAGCGCATCATGGCCCTGCCGGATGAGACGCGCCTGTTCTCCGGGCACGATTACCGGCCCGGCGGGCGTGAGGCGAAATGGGAGAGCACGGTCGGGGAGCAGCGGCGGGAGAACAAGCATCTCGTGAAGGCAAGGACGGAGGAGGAGTTCGTGGCCCTGCGCGAGGCGCGCGACCGCGAGCTGCCGATGCCCAAGCTCATTCTTCACGCGCTGCAGGTGAATATCCGCGGCGGCCGTCTGCCGGAGCCGGAAAGCAACGGCAGACGCTATCTCAAGATCCCTCTCGATGCGCTCCCGGGCGCTTGCTGGGACGAATGAGAGACGAGGATGACGACGGAAAGCGCGAAGGATCTCGCGGCCGAGGTCAGCCGGGGCATCGAAACCCTGCCGGTCGAGGAGCATGAAGCTCCTCGGCGAGCCCGGCGTGGCGCATGCCGCCGGGGGCTCCGGGCGAAGAGGTTTCCTGAATTGGGCTCGACGAGGCCGCTCAGCCTTGGTGCTCGCTCACCTGGCGCGCGATGCGGTTCAGGTGATGATCCTCGATTCCGAACCCTTCGAGGCCGTGGATCGTGTCGAAGAGATAATCACTGCAGGACCCTAGGGCGCCGCAAGCGGTGGCGATGACACGGGCGGTGTCGGCCTCCGAGGCGGGGCGCACATAGTTCGGAGCCGTGCGGTTGATGGTGAAGGCGATGCCGGACGTGCCGGGGGGCAGATCAGGCCCGTGAAGCTTGACCCAGCGGGGCACATAGGCACCGGTCACCATCTCGCGCCGCCATACCAGCTCGAGTTCGGCTTCCGCCTCCGCGCGCGCGACGCGAAAGGCGACCCCCCGGCAGGAGCCACCACGGTCGAGCCCGAGGACAAGGCCAGGGGCCTCCGGTGTTCCGCGGCCGATGGGAGTGGACAGGCAGAACTCGCGGTGCCAGCCGCGGATCAGGACGGGCTTTCGCTCCACATAGTGAAAGGCCGGGTTCCAGATCAGCGATCCATAGGCGAACAGCCACACGTCGCCCGGTGCGGGCTGCGCGGCGAGGGTCGCCTCCAGGGATGCGCGTCGCTCCTCGTCGCTCAGCACGGGCAGGTCGATCCCGGAGCGGGCGATCATCTCATGGACGAAACCGTCCCGAAGCGCTTCCCGGGTCAGGCGATGAGGCCGCTTCGATGCGGTCGATCCTTCCATTCCAATCTCCATTGGGAATTCCAGGCAGGGGGCGGAGCCCCTCGAGGTGGTCCGAGCCCGTCGGGGAAATGTATGTAAGCCTCAGGGTCGCGGAATTCCATTGCCGGTGACGCGCCATTCCCGGAACGCAGACCTCGAAGCGCCCCAGCGGCTTGCCCGGCAAGCTCCGCTCTCCTATATCGGGCTCCTGCGAGGACGACCTCCCCCATCTGGGCATTCACGCGGGACGACCCGACCTTCCCATTGGGGGACTGAACGATGCGCACCACTCGTGACCGGATCCGGCACGCCATCAGCTTCGAACTCATCGGCCTTGCTCTCGTCACGCCTCTCGGCGCGTGGGCCTTCGGCATGCCTGTGGGCGATATCGGCGTGGTCGGGGCAGGCGCCGCGACCCTCGCGACGATCTGGAACTACATCTACAACCTGGGATTCGATGCGGCCATGCAGCGCCTGACCGGCAGCACGCAGAAGAGCATCCCCGTCCGGGTGCTGCATGCCGTCCTGTTCGAGGCGGGGCTGCTGGTCGTGCTGATGCCACTCATCGCGTGGTATCTCGGCATCAGCCTTCTGCAGGCCTTCCTCATGGATGTGGCGTTCGCCGTCTTCTACCTAGTCTACGCCTTCATGTTCAATTGGGTCTACGACCGGGTCTTCCCGCTGCCCGAATGGCAGGATGCCTCAGGCGCGGGCCAGGCCGCTTCCTGAGCGGCCGCCACGAATCGTCCGCTTCCGTCGAGCCGGCCCCCGCGTGTCGACCGCGCAGGGGCCGGTTCGAGGATTCCCGAAAGGGGGTTCCTTTCCCGGTCTCACGCGACTCGAACGATCGCGTGCCTCTTTCGCCCTGCCGCCAGCGTCAGCGCATTGCCGCGAAGATCGGCCGTCGTCGCGACGGCATTCTCGTCGCCAACGGTCTCGCCGTTGAGCTTGGCGCCTCCGCCCCTGATCAGGCGACGCCCTTCGCTGTTCGACGAGGCCAGCCCGGCGCGGTGAAGCAGGGCCGCGACGGATGCGCCGGCCTCCAGCTCCTTCCGCGCCACGTCGATGCTCGGGAGCCCCTCCGGGGACGCGCCCTCCGCGAAGGTGCGGCGAGCGGTCTCTGCGGCCGCATGGGCCGCCTCGTCGCCATGGGCCAGCCGGGTCACCTCCGTGGCGAGGATCTGCTTCGCCTCGTTGATCTCCGATCCCTGGAGCCTGCCGAGACGCAGCGCCTCTTCGAGCGGCAGCTCGGTGAAGAGCCGCAGGAAGCGCGCGACGTCGTCGTCCTCGGTGTTGCGCCAGAACTGCCAGAACTCATAGGGGCTCAGCCGCTCGGCGTTGAGCCAGACGGCGCCGCCGGCCGTCTTGCCCATCTTGGCGCCGGACGAGGTGGTGAGCAGCGGCGTGGTGAGCCCGAAGAGCTGACGCTGGTCGATGCGCCGGGCGAGCTCGATGCCGTTGACGATATTGCCCCACTGATCCGAGCCGCCCATCTGCAAGACCAGTCCGTGGCGGCGCGACAGCTCCAGGAAGTCGAAGGCCTGGAGAACCATGTAGTTGAACTCCAGCAGCGTGAGCGGCTGCTCACGCTCCAGCCGCTGGCGCACGCTGTCGAAGCTCAGCATCCGGTTGATCGTGAAATGCGTGCCGAAGTCGCGCAGGAACGGGAGGTAGCGCAGCGGATCGAGCCAGTCGGCATTGTCCACCATCACCGCATCGGTCGGTCCATCGCCGAAGGTGAGGTAGCGGGAGAAGACCTTCTTCAGTCCCGCGATGTTCTCGGCAATGCGCGCGTCGTCGAGGAGCGGGCGGCTCGTATCGCGGAAGCTCGGATCGCCGATCTGAGTGGTGCCTCCGCCGATGAGAACGACGGGCTTGTGGCCGCATTTCTGGAGCCAGCGCAGAGTCATGATCGGCAGCAGGTGGCCCGTATGCAGGCTGTCCGCCGTGGCGTCGAACCCGACATAGGCGGCGACGGGCCCGCCCGAGAGCCTCTCGTCGAGGCCGGCAAGGTCGGTGCATTGGTGGATGAAGCCGCGTTCAGTCAGCGTCTTCAGGAATTCGGATCTTGGGGTGCTCACATCTGTCTCCTTGAGCTTGGCGGGAGCCGCTGCCCGGAGACCGATCCAGAATGAAAACGCCGCCGGGTTGCGGCGGCATGGATCGTCAGGTCACAACCAAACGCAGCCGCCCTATGGGGACGGCGTAAAATAGTTCACGAAAGTGGTGCGATCGGCGGTCATGGGCTGGCTTCTACCGGTTCGCCCGGACCGGGTCAACGCAAATCGAACGCTCCGGAGCGGACGGTCCACGCCCGGGCCCCATGAACCGCTGCCGGGACAGGCGGAAGCAGGCCGGATAAAGGGGGCGGACGCCCGCCTCCCTGGCGAGCGCTCACCGCCGCCTCACGTCATACCCGGTCATGACGAGGAGGTTCATACATCGGGATGGGAATGGGGCGCGGGTGCTGGTGCGCTCAAGCACCGGCCCG
This sequence comes from Microvirga sp., assembly GCA_035776715.1. Taxonomy (GTDB): domain Bacteria; phylum Pseudomonadota; class Alphaproteobacteria; order Rhizobiales; family Beijerinckiaceae; genus Microvirga. The sequence continues at coordinate 287 of DASRWK010000553.1, read as the reverse complement.
TGCCGATGCGCGTTTCGGCCGCTTCGCGCCCGAGGACGTATTGAGGGCCGCGGCGGCGCGAATGAGCGCCTTCAGCGCCTCTTCGTCGATCCTGTCGCCCTCGTGAAGATCGATGGCGCGCCTCGTGTTGCCGTCGAGGCTGGCATTGAAGAGGCCCGCCGGGTCCTCCAGCGCGGCGCCCTTGGCGAAGGTCAGCTTCACATATGTCCTGTAGGTCTCGCCGGTGCAGATGATCCCGGCGTGCTCCCACACCGGCACGCCGAACGGGTTCGACGGTTTTCTCCACT
>DASRWK010000552.1:0-1554 GCA_035776715.1 Microvirga sp. | reverse complement strand
CGCCATTGCCAGCGACGCCTCGTCCCCGTCTTCGGTCAGGCCGTCCACCACCCCGGCTCGATCGGCCTCGGGCCGGTTCTGGCTCACCTTCCACTTGCCCTCGATCTGCGCGATCTCGATCTCCACGCCCACGATGCCCTTGATCTGCGCTGCGAGGAATTCGGGCGGCGCGTCGCCGACCGCCCAGGGCTCCGGCCGGGCCACCTCCTGAGTCGAGGTCATGGCCGCTACCTGCGCCAGGAGCCATGCCGGATCCTCGATGATCCGCATGCGGCCACGGGCCTGCACGATGGCGTAGTTCCAGGTGGGCACGACCTTGCCGTGCTCGCGCTTGGTTTCGTACCAGGACGGCGTGATGTAGGTTTCCGTGCCCTGGAAGACGACGAGAGAGTCCTGGGCGGGGTCGAAATCGCGCCACTGCGGGTTGGCGCGGGAGAGATGCGCGCGCAGCGTGCCCAGCGGTGAGGCCGCTTCGTCCAGGATGAAGGGGATCAGATTGGCGACGGGGCCGGCCTTGCCGGCAGTTACGAGAAGCCCGAGCGGATGCGCCCTGATGAGCCCGTGCTGGACGTCGAGGCGATCCTCGCGGAAGTGCGGCGGCTGATACATGGCGTTCCCATCCCGATGGAGCCGGAATGCTAATCGCAAGGCCTCGGGGCAGACCAATGAAAATTCGCGATCCCGATCATCAAAACGATGGATGAACGTGCCGTCCTCTGCGCAAGCGCTCCGTAGGATGCGCGCATGACCCCCATGGAGTACGGCCATTGCCCAACGGTTCCGCGGTCCGGAAGGAGCTATAGTCTCCTTCAAAGAGGCGTGGCTGACACTCAGATTCCCGGAGGGGCTACATGGCACGCGTTTTCGGCACCAATCGTAACGATCTGATTTCCCCGCGCGACGTTTCCTCGAGAGTGTCGGGCGTCCCGTCCTCGACCGATCGGAACGTCATCTTTGGCGGCAATGGCGACGATTCCATCAGCGGCGGCCGCGGGAGCGACGTAATCCATGCGGGCGGCGGCAACGACACCGTGTGGGGCAGTTACTCCATCACCGGAGGCCCAGACCTGCTCTATGGCGACAACGGCCATGACAGCCTGTTCGGCAGTTCCGGCAGTGACGGGCTGTTCGGCGGCAACGGCAATGACACGCTGATCGGCGGTGACATCGAGTACGACAACGGCAACGACTTCCTCAGTGGCGGAAGGGGCAACGACATTCTCGACGGATTGAAGGGCAGGGACACTCTGTTCGGTGGCCGGGGCGAGGACACGTTCCGCTTCTGGGTCGGCGTCACCGGTCCCGCATATACTTCCACGAGCGCTCCGGGCGAGGGCAACCGGGACGTGATCCTGGACTTCGAGGACGGGAAGGATGTGATCGATCTCTCGAACTATCAGAACTTCCTGAGCCCCTTCATAATCCCGGACGCTCCGGAGTTTCTCGGCACCGGTCAGTTCAACGACGGCACGGGCCTGCAGGTCCGCTACAATCATGTCGACGGACACACTATCGTGCAGTTTCGGAGCGCTTTCTACCCCACGTGGGATCTCC
>DASRWK010000551.1:0-3099 GCA_035776715.1 Microvirga sp. | reverse complement strand
TCGACGTCGAGTTGCTTGCGCGGAAGCCCTTCCTTCTCCACGAGGGAGAAGAAGTGCCGCACGAGGTCGGGAATGTCCTCGACCCTCTCGCGCAAGGGCGGCAGCCGGAGGGGGACGACGTTGAGGCGAAAATAGAGATCTTCCCGGAAGAGACCCTGCTGGATGAGCACCCGCAGGTCCTTGTTCGTCGCAGCGACGATGCGGACATTGGTCTTGATGGGCACTCGGCCGCCGACCGTCGTGTATTCACCCTGCTGGAGCACCCGCAGGAGGCGCGTCTGAGCCTCCATGGGCATGTCGCCGATCTCATCGAGGAAAAGCGTGCCGCCTTCCGCTTGCTCGAAACGTCCGGTATTGCGCGCCGTTGCCCCGGTGAACGCCCCCTTCTCGTGTCCGAAGAGCTCCGATTCGATGAGTTCGCGCGGGATGGCGGCCATGTTCACGGCAACGAACGGTCCCTGACGGCGCTTGCCGTAATCGTGCAGGGCCTTCGCGACGAGTTCCTTGCCGGTGCCGGACTCGCCTGTGATCATCACTGTCAGATCCGTCGGCATCAGGCGGGCCAGGGCCCGATAGATCTCCTGCATGGCGTGGGAGCGTCCGACGAGGGGTATATCCTCGTTCTCGACCGCATTGGCGGCGGGCGCGGCCGCTCGAGGGCGCGAGAGTGCACGCCCAACGACCGCAACCAGCTCCTTGAGATCGAAGGGCTTCGGCAGATACTCGTACGCACCCCGCTCCGAGGCCTTGATCGCCGTCATGAACGTGTTCTGCGCGCTCATGACGATGATGGGAAGCTCCGGTCGCAGCTTCTTGATGCGCGGGAGAAGGTCAAAGGCGTTCTCGTCGGGCATCATCACGTCGGTGATGATGATGTCGCCCTCACCTTGCGCAACCCAGCGCCAGAGAGTCGCGGCATTGCTGGTGGACCGGACCTCATACCCTGCTCTGGACAGCGCCTGGTTCAGGACAGTCCGAATGGCCGCATCGTCATCCGCGAGAAGAATTTGTCCACTTGGCATGTCTTGACCTCACATATCGGCATCGCTGCCCGAAGCGGCACGGTGCATGGGTAGGAGAATTCGAAAGGTCGTCCGTCTCGGCGCCGGGTCGCATTCGATGATTCCGCCGTGATCCCCGACGATCTTGGCCACCAGGGCAAGCCCCAGGCCGCTGCCCTGAACTTTCGTGGTGACGAAGGGGTCGAATAGATCGCCCATCAGTTCCGGCGGAATTCCAGGGCCGTTATCGCTGACGCTCAGTTCGATAGGCAGGCTCACACGCTCCTGCGAGCCCGGCACCTGCAGCCTGACGCCCGTCCGGAATGCTGTCGACAGGGTGATTTCCCCGTCCGTCGCATCGATCCCGACCGCCTCGGCAGCATTCTTCACGAGGTTCAGGATCACCTGGATCAGCTGATCCCTGTTGCCCAGCACCGGCGGCAAGGATGGATCGTAGCTTTCCACGAACCGGATGTGACGCGCAAAGCCGGATTGAGCGAGGCGCTTCACATGATCGAGAACCCCATGAATGTTCACGGGGCCGCGCTCGACGGGCCGCTCGTCCCCAAAGAGCTCCATCCGCTCCACGAGCTTCACGATCCTGTCCGTCTCGTCGCAGATCAGCCGGGTAAGAAGCCTGTCGCTCTCATCCGCCGATTGTTCGAGGAGCTGCGCGGCACCGCGAATGCCGGAGAGGGGATTCTTGATCTCGTGCGCCAGCAACGCACCGAGTGCGGTGATCGATCTGGCCGCTCCGCGGTGCGTGAGCTGCCGGTTCATCTTATCCGCGATGGTGCGCTCCTGGAGCATCACCACAACGTTGTCGCCGGCGTCCCCCAGAGGGGTTGCGAAAACGTCCACGATCCGTTCCGTCCCGAGCCGGGGAGTGCCGATGTCGACACGGTGCTCGCTGACGCTTGCTCCCCTTTTTCGGACCTCCTCCACAAGCGATAGGGCCGGAGAGCCGAAAGGCAGGAAATCGGTGAGTTTCTGGCGCTGCATCATGCGCAGGCTCACATCGAAGAACGCCTCTGCCGCAGCGTTGGCATGAACGATGCTGTGTTTCTGGCCGATGGTCAGCACCGGCAAAGGCAGCGCGTTCACGATGAGATCGTTCATCGTCCCCGTCATGCGGCTTTCCGAACCTGGTGAACGTAGAGGGAGCGCAACAGCGACACGACCGTTGCCGGATCATCCGAGGTGACCAATCCGGCCCGAACGTCCGAAGGCACGTGAAAACCGGCCTCGGCCGCCGCATCGGCATAGGCCGCCAGATGCTTGCGGGCATGCCGGACACCGACCTTGGCACCGTAAAGCGACAGGAGCCCGTCATAATGTTCCAGCGCCAGTTCCGTCCTTTCGGCAGGAGTAGGCTCGGGGAACGCTTCTCCCCTGAGGGCCGCGCCGACCTGACCGACGATCCAAGGGCGGCCGACGGCAGAACGACCGATCATGACGGCCTTGGCCTTCGACAGGGCCAGGCACCTTCGCGCATCCTCGACCGAGCCGATATCGCCGTTGGCAACCACGGGAATGCTGACGGCTTCCGCAACGGGCGCAATGGCAGCCCAATCGGCTTGGCCCTTGTAGAATTGCTGCCGTGTTCGGCCATGGACCGTCACCGCTTTGACCCCAAGAGCCTCGGCGCGCCGGGCGAGTTCCGGGGCATTCAGGGAGGCATGATCCCATCCGAGCCGCATCTTCACGGTTACGGGAACGGAAGCGGCACGGACCGTGGCCTCGATCAGGCGGCATGCGTGGTCGAGATCGCGCATCAGGGCAGATCCCGAGTAGCCTCCGATGACACGCTTGGCCGGGCAGCCCATGTTGATATCGATGATCCGGGCCCCTGCCGCCTCCGCGACCTTGGCTCCTTCCGCCATCCAGCGGGGTTCGCATCCGGCCAGCTGCACGACGTGAGGTTCGATCCCAGTCCCTTCGGCCCGGAGTTTCGCCTCCTCCGAACCCTGCACGAGTTCGTCGGAAGCGACCATTTCGGATACGACGAGCCCTGCCCCCAGGCGCTTTGCAATGCGCCGGAAGGCTGCGTCCGTGACGCCGGAAAGAGGTGCGAGGATCGCAGGGGCAGCAACCTCGA
>DASRWK010000550.1:0-1762 GCA_035776715.1 Microvirga sp. | reverse complement strand
AGAAGCGCGAGTTCCGGAAGCTCTGGATCATGCGCATCAACGCCGCGGCCCACGAGCACGAGATGAGCTACAGCGTCTTCATGAACGGCCTCAAGCTGGCCGGCGTGGAGATCGACCGGAAGGTGCTCGCGGACCTCGCCGTGCGCGAGCCGCAGGCCTTCGCGGCGATCGCGGAGCAGGTGCGGAAGGCCGTCGACGCGCAGAAGACCGCCGCCTAACTGCTCGCACGCTGTCGTTCCGATGTAGTTTGCAGGGCCGGCCTCCACATGGACGCCGGCCTAGGCTCGTGCCTGGGGCGATCGGACGCGGAGCGGCGGCTTACGCCGCCACCGCGGTCGACTTGTCGTTCTCGAGCGCCGTGCGGACCGCGTCGGCGATCGCGCCAAAGGCCTGCGGGTCGCGCACCGCGATGTCGGCCAGGATCTTCCGGTCGATCTCGAGGCCGGCCTTCTTGAGGCCGTGCATGAACACGCTGTAGCTCATGCCGTGCTGGTGCGCCGCCGCGTTGATGCGGACGACCCACAGCCGGCGGAAGTCGCGCTTCTTGTTCTTGCGGTCGCGATAGGCGTAGCGCCAGCCGCGCTCGACGGTCTCCTTCGCTGCCTTCCACAGCTTGGAGCGGCCGCCGTACGCACCCTTGGCGGCCTGCATGATCTGCTTCTTCCGCTTGAGGCGCGGAACGTTCGAGACTGCACGAGGCATAGTGGACTCCTCCGGTTAGGAAGCCAGCAGGAGGCGCTTGAGCTTCTTCGCCTCCCCGTTCGTGCCGACCGTGGTCGACCGACGCAGGTTCCGCTTCCGCTTGGGGGACTTCTTGGTCAGGATGTGGCTCTTGAACGCCTTCATGCGACGGACCTTGCCAGTCCCCGTCAGCGAGAAGCGCTTCTTTGCGCCACGGTGGCTCTTCATCTTCGGCATGCGTGCACCCGCTCCGAGATCACTTCGGGGTGAGAATCATGGTCATCGCCTTTCCTTCCAGCCGCGCGTCCGCCTCGATCTTCGAGATGTCGGCGAGCTCGGTGGCGACCCGCGTGACGACCGCGCGGCCCAACTCGGGATGCGTGATCTGCCGGCCGCGGAACATCAGGGTAACCTTGACCTTGTTGCCTTCCTCGAGGAACCGGCGGGCATGGCGCGTCTTCGTCTCGAAGTCGTGCTCGTCGATCCCAGGTCGGAACTTCACTTCCTTGAGCTGGATGACGTGCTGCTTCTTCTTGGCGACACGAGCCTGCTTCGCCTGCTCGAACTTGAACTTCCCGTAGTCCATGATGCGGGCCACGGGAGGACGGGCCATGGGTGCGACCTCGACGAGATCGAGTCCCTGCTCCTCGGCGATGGCCAACGCCCTGTCGACCTCGAGAATACCGAGCTGGCTACCGTCTGCGGCGATCACGCGGATCGGGCTGATGCGAATCTGCCGGTTCACGCGGACGCGCTGCTTCGTCGAGTCCTGAATCGTGGTGTTCCTCTAGGAGGGAAACGAGAAAAACGCGGCCCCCGGTCGGAGTCCGCGCTGCACGCACACAGGCCCCGGACGCACGAAGCGCCCGCGACCTGCGGAGAGTAGATCGGACTCCTGCAGCACCTGTCCGCACGGAGCGGAACGAGGGCCAGAGGGTGGGGGCGGCAGCAGGCCACCCCACTTTGCGAGTTGTGACCAGGCAAGCTATCCCGACCCGGGGGCGGAGTCAACGGGAACGGGCAGCGAGCAGCGCTGAGCGACGCCTCCCTGATCGCTGCGCGCTGCGCGCCGATCGCTCCT
>DASRWK010000549.1:0-6864 GCA_035776715.1 Microvirga sp. | reverse complement strand
AACCAGCTGACCACGAGGGAGACGCGTCTCAGGTTCGGGCACAGGGCCTCCAGCGCATCAAGGGACGCGAGAGCGTCGGTCCTGCGCCGCAACTGGTGCCGGTTCTCAGGAACCGTCTTGCCGAGATCGAGAACCTGCGTGACGGGAAGCGTGTCGTAGCCGAATTCGCTCGCGCCCGGGATCAGGCAGACGGCGCGGATCATCCTGCCGAGCCCGTCCACCGGCCGCACCACCTCGAAGGAGAATTGCGGGACGCGGTTTCCGAAATCCTCCAGCGGCAGGCGCTCGAAGACCACATAGGCGAGGCCGCGATAGGCGGGCGCGAAGTTCGCGCCTTCCTTCGCCACGATGAGCGGATCGGCGCTCTGCGTCTCCGACCCGCGATGCACCCGCATGGTGATGGCGGACAGATCGATCTCGCGCCCGTCCGCCCATACGCGCCGGACGAAGGCGATGGGGCCTTCGCAGAGTCCGATCGCGAGATTGGCGAAATACGAATAGGTCGTGGTCACCGTCTTTGGGCCGCCCATGCCCTTGCCGCCCTGGGTGCCCGACCGTTCGACATGGGTGTTCACCACCTCCTCGAAACGGGTCGCCCAGATGAGCTGGCCGCCGATCCGCGCACGGCCGTAGACCCGCGGGATGGCGGCGCCCTCCGTCGATGTGAGGCCGTCGATCTCCTTGAGGCGCGGTCCTTCGACATGCTTCGTGTCGCCCCCGCCGAACAGCGCGTTGTCGATGGCGGCGCCTGCCAGCCCGCCGAGGGCGCGCCCCGCCATCGCGCCCAGGGGGCCCGCGACCATGCCGCCCACGACGGAACCGACGGTTTGAAGAACGAGAGTTGCCATGGTCAGGATTCCGGAAACCGAAAGGCGTAAGCGAGATGGCGCCGCCACCAGGGCGCGAAGGCGACCTCCGCCACGGATGCCCCGTCATGGGCGTGGATCATGGTGCCGGACGACGTCGCGATGGCGCAGTGCTTCGCCGGAAGAGCGTCGCGCCAGCGAAAGAGCAGCACGTCGCCGGGCTCGAACGCAGCGACGCGGATCTCGGTCAGGTGACGGCGCGCCGCCGCCACGAGCGTATCGGCGCCCGCTTCCGCCCAGTCGGGCGAGTAAGGCGGCGGCAGCTCCGGTTCGGCACCCATCACGTTGCGCCAGACGCCGCGCAGGAGACCGAGACAGTCGCAGCCGATTCCCTTGAGGGAAGCCTGATGGCGGTAGGGCGTGCCGATCCAGGAGCGCGCCTCGTCGATCACACGCGCAGAGAGAGCTGCCTTCATCTGAACAGGCTCCCGCCGTCGAGGCCGGGCTCGCCCTGCTGCGGCATGCGGATGATGAAATCGTTGCCGGGCATGTGGGGAAAGCCGCGGAAGTTCACGACATTGCCGAACTTCTTGCGGCACATGGCGTGGGTCTTGTCGCAGCCCGCCGCGACCCGGAAGGTGTCGCCCACCCCGATGGCCTGCGGCGCGCGCTGCCAGAGGTCGAATTCATCGGTTCCGTTGATCGCGCGATGCACCTTGATCTCCACGGACAGGCCCGCATTGTTCCCGCCCGTCCAGGTGAGCTTGCCCCCCGTGCACCAGCCGTCGGCAAAGCCGATGCCGGATGCGACGATGCTCAGGAATCCGTCGGTGCGCGTGACGGTGCCCGTATCGGAATACGTCGTGGATGAGAGGTTCACGCCGCATCTGGCGTCGCCGAGGTCCGCCGAGCAGGTGGCGCGGAACAGTCGTCCGCGCTCCTCGTCGTAGCGATGCATGAGTCCCCGGACCTCGGCGACGAAGCTTCCGTCCGCGCGCCTGATCTCGCCGATGGAGCCGATGTCGAGAAGCAGACGCTCCCCGACATTGCTCCAGTTCACGAGCCAGGTCTCCACGCTCGCGTCGTCGTAGAGACCCGACGAGATGTCGTCCTCGGTGAGACCGGCGGACATGAGCGCGCCGGATACCTCCCCTCCGCCGACCGCGAAGCCGAGTTCGGCGGAGGCCTCCGCGGCCTCCAGGCCGGACCGGGCGGCAAAGACGGTTCCGCCGAAGGCGAGATCGCGGTCGTGATCGGTGAAGCCGAAGCTCCTGCCGTCGCGGCGGATCAGCTTCCAGCAATGACAGAGGGTCGTCGCCCCGCCCGCCATATGGGCGGCGAGGCCGGAAGGGATGATGCGCATGATCGGGCTCTCTTCTGTCCGTCCCGGCCTGACGACGAGGAACAGCGCGACGCTCGTCGGATCGGGATCACCGGCACTGGGCCGGCGATGGCTTGGGTGGTGACCTCAAGGAACGATCTCGATCAGCGGGATCTGCGGAATGGCGCCCGCCTCGAAGGCGGAGAGATCGATGTCGAGTTCGTCCGTGTCGAAGCGCACGGGCACGTCGAAGCTGTAACCCGCCGCAATCACGGCTCCGGCCGGAGGCGGCGTGACGAAGGTCACCAGGCCCGTCGCCGGATCGCAGTTGAAGGCGGACCCCACCTCCTGCTCGGCGCCGTCGACGGCCACCCGCACCGAACCTCCGACAGGCTTGGCGATGGTTCTCACGTAAGGAGCGAAAGCCGACCCGTAGGTCTTGACGAGCTGAAAGGTCCTCGTCGTCCCGTCGCCCGTGCCGATCCGCTGATCGAGGGGCGTCGGCTCAGCGGAGGGCGGGCCGGAGCGCCAATCGGTGCGGTCGCGGAAACGGAAACCGTAGAGCCGGCCGCGCCTCTCCTCGAAGAAGGCGACGACCGCATGCAGGGAATCCACGGTCCTCACCCCGAGTCCCGCATCGTAGCGGCGGCGGGATGCGGCCCAGCGGCTGTTGCGGTGCTCGCGGCCGGAGGCGAGAGTGACGATGTCGGTGCGCCGCACGGGTCCTCCCCGGCTCCCGAGAGCGACATCGAGGGGAAAGCGCACCTCATGGAAATCGGATGCCATGATCCATCCTTCGCGAACATGAAACGAAAAAAGACGCGGTGGCGTTGTCGTCGGGACAGGACGATCATCAAAGGAGACGGCAGGCGATGAGCAACGCTCCCAACGACCTCACCGACGATTTTCCGGACAAGGTCGATCGGATTCACGAGCTGAAGACGAGCAACAACCGCTTTGCGCGGCTCTACGACGAGTACAACGAGCTGAACCGCACCATTCACCGCATCGAGACCCGGGTGGAGCCGAAGCCAGAGGAGATCGAGGAAGAGCTCAAGCGCCGCCGCCTGCAGATCAAGGACGAGATCATGGCGATGCTCGACAACGAGAACGCCTGAACCGTCCGGCGCTACATCCCACGCTGCCCCCGGGCGACCGCCCGCGCCAGGGCGGCGGAGACCTGCGCCTCCGACCGGCGAAAACTCTCCACGTCGGGCGTCGCGATATTGACCGTGATGGACGGGGAGCGCCCGCCTCCGCCGGAGCGCACGCCGAGCTTGCCGTCGGGCCCCCGGGCCAGCGGCATCACGGCCTCGGCTCCCCTCTCCCCCATGATTCCGAGACCGCGGCCCAACGGAAAGTAGGTGGGCGCACCCACCACGCCGCCTTGCGCGAACGGCATGACCATGTCGCGCGAGAACACGCCGCCCATGGCGAAGGGCGCGGCAGCGCCTCCTCCGGCGCCGAACAGGGAGCCGAAGAGCGAGCCGATCCCCTTGAACAGGCCGCCGAACAGGTCGCCGCCCACCGGGAGCGATCCTTGCAGGGACCCGGCGGACAGCCCCTTCAGGCTTTGGCTCAAGGCGGCTTGCAGGGACCCGAGCGCGAGACGCAACCCCGTTTGCGCGAGAGACTCCCCCACCTTCTTCAAGACGCCGTCGAATCTCCTGCCTTCGTCGATGTTCTTCGCGAGAGCCCTGGACAGGGAGGCGCCGAATTTCTCGGAGAGGCCGATGAGTGCGGTGAGCTGGCCCTTCCTGTCGTCGAGAGCCGTTTTTTGCTCTTGCGTAAGGACTTTTTCGTCAAGCATGCGCGCCTCTCCTTCAAGGCTCTTTCCAGTCCTGTTGCTGTTTCTTGCCGCCTGCATGTCCGAGCAGCCGCACTGCGTCTTCGACACCGGCGATCTTTCCGAGAAGGAGCGGTCCCGCATACGCCGGGAATGCGACTACGAGACAGGGAAGGTCACCGCCTCCGCACCGATCAACGTCGCTTCCCCCCGATGGGAGAGGCTCCACATCGGCCGCGCCGAGCCCAGAGGCGTCACGTTTCGCCGCATGAGCGATCAGCTCTCTCGAAAGCCCTGACGATCACTCGTGGGAATCCGGAAAAGCCTCCATCATCCTCCTCAGGTCACGGCTGACCACGGGCTCGGTCCCTCGCCCGCCGCTCAAGCCCTCCCAGGCCGCGAGCAATTCGCGCGGCGTCGCGCGCCAGAACTGGTCGGGGCTCCACCGCAGAACGCTCAAACCCAGCATCGTCGCTGCTTCCCACGGGAAGGCCCGCGGCTCGCTCAAGCGCCCTGCGGCGGCGGAGGGTTTGAGGTCGTATCCTCCCCGCCGAAGGTCATGACGAGAAGATCGGCGATGGCGGATGCGACCGGCTCGATACCGTCACGGAGCGGAAGGTTCGCCACCTCCGCGTCGCTCATGTCGTGACCGCCGCCACGCAGGGCCACAGCCAGCAGCCTGAGGAGATCCCGGCTCGACAGACGGCCCGTGCCGAAGCGCTCTGCGAGCGCCGTGAGATCCTCGACGCCGAAAACATCCTCCAGTTCGGCCAATGCGCCGAGGGTGAGGCATAAGGCGTAACGCCTGTCGCCGAGCTGCAGCGCGACTTCGCCGCGCCTCCTGTTCGCCATGTTGAATTCTCCGGTCGTCCTGTCAGTTTTCGCCGTCGCCGCCGCACTCTCCCGTCATGACCGGACGCGATCCGGCCATCCCGTCTTGATCGCGCAGCGCTTCCAAGACCGGGATCCCCGGCACAAGTCCGGAGATGTCGGGGTGGATGCCGGAATGACCCGGAGAGGCCGGGACGACGTGGGAGCGAGGTGGGGAACGAGTGCCGCTACAGCGCCACGAAGGTCAGGGCGCCGGCGGATTCGAGGGCCATCTCGAACGTGACCTCGCCCGCGTGATCGCCGCGATATTCGAGGCTGGTGATCTGGAACGGCCCCTCGATGCGTCCGAAATCGGGAACGACGACCTGATAGGCGAGGATATCGCCGTCGAAGAACACCTGGCGCATGCGAGCGTCCGAGGCTTCGTCCTTGAACACGCCGGAGCCGGTGATCCCGGCGCGGCGCACGCCGGCCCCGGCGAGCAGCTCGCGCCAGCGCCCGGCCGATTCCGCGTGGGTGACGTCGACGGTTTCCGCGTTGAACGACATCTGGCGGGTGCGCAGACCCGCCACGGTCATGAAGCCGCCAACGCCGTCGCTGACCTTGATGAGCAGGTCCTTGCCCTTCTGAGCAGGCATGAAAAGTCCTTTCGAAAGATGAAGAGGTCGAGGAGCGATCAATCCTTCGCCGCCGCGGCCGTCCCGCCGGTCATGGCCGTTCCCGGACTTGATCCGGAGATCGGTCCCCGGCCTTCCCGATGAAGAACAGCATCACCGGCACGGGGCCGGTAACGACGTGGAGGTGAGGACCGTGCCCTCCGCCGCCATCCCGGCGAAGACGGGGATCCATGAACCCGCCGTGTCAGGAAGGGCGGAGCGGCATCCATCGCGCCTCATCCACGCTCGGTGACGGCGCGAAGACGCAGGGTGACGCGGGTGAGCTGCGTCTCCTCGTCCCGGTTGGATGCGATCTCCGTCACCCGGAGATTGACCAGTCTGTGCCCTTCCACGGACAGCTCCGCCTCGTCGAGGATGGCCGAGAAACGTTCCGCTACGGCAAGGCCCGTGCGGGCGCTGCCGCGCTCCGACCAGACCACGATGGCGAGATCCTGCTCGTGGCCGCGATCCGTACCGGTGGACCAGTCCCGGGCCGCGACCTCGCCGAACAGGGCATGGACGGGCTCCGCATTCCGGGGCGGTTCGTCATGGAGGCGCAAGGTTCCGCCCATGAGGAATGTCAGCTCCTCGTCCGTGGAAGCCGTCTCCAGAATGGCGCGGCGCAAGGCGAGGATGGGGCTCGTCATGCCTTGATCTCCTCGACGAGGCAGACGAGATCGCGCCGCGAGCCGTCCGGATCGGAGGCGGCCCGAATGGCGAAGCGGCGAAGGCCCGAGGTCAGGCGCATGGCGCCCGTCACGCCGTCGCGGTAGCGCAGGGTGATCCGATGGGTCAGGCTCTGTTCCGGCCTGTCGGCGCGAACGCGCTCGGCGCCGGACAGCATTTCCATCGCGCCCCAGACCTGGGGGCCGGGCCTGTAGCTACGGATGACGCCTCCGAACCCGTCGGGGCTCTCCAGAGGCACCTCGAGAACGAAGCGGCGCGAGCGTGCGCCGATGGGCGGTGATTTGGCTTTCATGGGAACACGCGTCGAGGATCTGATTTCACGGCATGGCCGGGCTCGCCCCGGCCGTGACGAAGGAGGGGCGCGGCGCTCGGCGGATCGGGATCACCGGCACGGGGCCGGTCGTGACGGCGGCGGACGAATCTCAGAGCCGCGCCCGCTGAAAGGGGGCCACGAGCGCCATGGCGTCGGGCGGCAGAACCTGCTCGCCCGCCAGGTCGCCCCGGTTCTCGAACCAATGGGCGACGAGAATCTTGATCGCGAGCTTCAAGCATTCGGGAACCGCCTCGGGAGAGGCGCCGTAGCCCGCGCGCAGCTCGATCTCGATCCCGTTTCTCGCCTTTCCCGGCTCCGGCGCATCGGAAACGATCATGCAGGGCGGATCGCTCGCGACATCCAGCTCGATGGACGCGGGGTCGATCTCCGTGGCGGCGCCTGCCGCATCCCGCACCCTGACGCGATCCACCGCCAGCACCGGGGAGAGCGGCAGCCGGACCCTG
>DASRWK010000548.1:0-2028 GCA_035776715.1 Microvirga sp. | reverse complement strand
GTTGGCTCCCGGCGGGAATTCTCATGTCTGTCCTACAAGCAGTCGCCCAGAACCCACCTCCGCTTCTGGAAATGCGCGGCATTTCCAAGTCGTTTCCCGGCGTCAAGGCGCTCGACTCCGTCGATGTCGCTCTTTATCCTGGAACGGTGACGGCGCTGATCGGCGAGAACGGCGCGGGCAAGTCGACGCTCGTCAAGATTCTGACGGGGATTTACCGGCAGGACAGCGGCGAGATCATCGTTGACGGCGCGCCGGTTCATTTCGCGAGTGCTGAGGCTGCCACTCGCAGCGGCATCACGGCGATCCATCAGGAGACCGTCCTTTTCGACGAGCTTTCGGTCGCCGAGAACATCTTTCTCGGCCATGCGCCGCGCAATCGCTTGGGATTTGTCAATTGGGGCGCGATGAACGCGCGGGCGGCAGCGCTGCTGACCTCCATCGACGCTCCCATCAGCCCATATATGAGGCTGAAAGACCTCTCGATCGCGCAACGCCACCTCGTCGCCATCGCCCGTGCCCTGTCGGTCGAAGCCCGCGTCGTCATCATGGACGAGCCCACGGCAGCGCTTTCCTACAAGGAAGTGGAAGATCTCTTCCGCATCATCGAAAGGCTGAAGCGGCAGGGCAAGGCAATCCTGTTCATCAGCCATAAGTTCGAAGAGGTCTATCAGATCGCGGAACGCTTCGTGGTCTTTCGCGACGGGCGCTCAATCGGCGCCGGTCTGTTGGGGCAAACCAGCCAAGACGAGATCGTGCGCATGATGGTCGGACGCTCGGTCGATCACGTATTTCCGAAACTCGACATTGCCATCGGCAACACTGTTCTGAAAGTCTCCGGATACTCCCATCCGACAGAATTCGACAACATCTCCTTCGAGCTGCGGCGCGGCGAGATTCTCGGTATTTACGGCCTTGTCGGAGCAGGCCGCTCAGAATTCTGCCAGTCCTTGTTCGGAATCACCCGCCCGAGCGCCGGATACCTCGAGCTGGAGGGGCGGTCCATCGAGATCCGCTCCCCGGCGGATGCCATCAGGGCCGGCATCGTCTACGTGCCCGAGGAGCGCGGCCGACATGGCGCCGTGCTCCAGATGCCGATCTTCCAGAATTTCACCATGGCCACTTTAGGCAGGACGACCCGCGCAGGCTTCCTGCGCGAAGCCGAGGAATTCGCTCTCGCTCGTCGCTATGCGGAGCGTCTGGATCTGCGGGCGGCGGCCCTGTCCGTGCCCGTCGGGACCCTCTCGGGCGGCAACCAGCAGAAGGTCGTCATCGGCAAGTGGCTTGCCACCAGTCCGAAGGTGATCATCCTGGACGAACCGACAAAGGGCGTCGACATCGGCTCCAAGGCCGCAGTGCACGCCTTCATGAGCGAACTCGCAGGCGAAGGCCTCAGTGTGATCATGGTGTCGTCCGAATTGCCCGAGATCCTCGGTATGTCCGACCGGGTTCTGGTGATGCGCGAAGGGCGCATGGCCGGCATTTGGAATCGTGAAGGACTCGGTGCCGAGACGCTGGTGCGCGCCGCCACCGGCAACCAGTGAATGGGAAGGGAGACTCGATGAGCCGCATCCTGAAATACCGGGAGCTCCTGCTGGTAGTGATTATCCTGGTGTTGATTGCTGTCTTTTCCGCTCGCGCGCCGGGCTTTGCCTCGCCGAAGAGTCTTGCGAACATCTTCAACGACACCTCCATCCTGATCATTCTGGCGCTTGGTCAGATGGCGGTGATCCTGACCAAATCCATCGATCTGTCCGTCGCCGCCAACCTGTCGTTCACGGGGATGGCGGTGGCCATGCTCAATTCCGCCTATCCCGAGGTTCCGCTGTCGCTGCTGATTGCAGCCGCGCTCGGCATCGGAGCGGGTCTCGGGGCCATCAATGGCTTCATGGTTTGGAAGATCGGCATCCCGGCCATCGTAGCTACGCTCGGCACGCTCACGATCTATCGCGGCATGGCTTTCGTGCTCTCGGGCGGCGCATGGGTCAACCAGACCCAGATGACGCCGGCATTCCTCAACACGCCGCGCAT
>DASRWK010000547.1:0-4769 GCA_035776715.1 Microvirga sp. | reverse complement strand
GACGGTGGGAGCCTCGGATCCCTATAAGGGCATCCTCCTGCCGGACGAGGCCATCGGCAGCGATCAGGACCGGCGCGTGGTCTATGTGGTTGGCGAGAATAACGTGGTCAATCTCAAGCCCGTGCGCATCGGCCCGAGGATCGATGGCTACCGGGTCATCCGCGATGGACTGACCGGCAACGAGACGGTGGTCGTGAACGGCGTGGTCCGGGTTCGGCCCGGAGCGCCCGTCACGCCCCAGATGACGACGCTTCCACCGACGCGAGAGCGAAACGGTAGCTGATCTCACGCGAGGAGGGCGCTCCCATGCGCTTTGCCCATTTCTTTGTCGACCGTCCGATCTTTGCCACTGTCCTCTCGGCTCTGTTCCTGATCATCGGCGGCATCGCCTACACGACCCTGCCGGTGGCTCAGTATCCGGACATCACGCCACCCACCGTGGTGGTGAGAGCAAGCTATCCAGGCGCCGATGCCGAGACGGTGGCCGCCACCGTCGCAACGCCGCTGGAGCAGCAGATCAATGGTGTCGAGGACATGCTGTACATGTCCTCCTATTCCACCGGCGACGGTTCCATGGCGCTGACGATCACGTTCAAGCTGGGCACCGATCTCGACAAAGCCCAGGTGCTGGTTCAGAACCGCGTCGCGATCGCAACCCCACGCCTGCCGGAGGAGGTCAGGCGCCTCGGGGTGACGACCCTCAAGAGCTCGCCCGACCTCATGATGGTCGTGCACATGCTCTCGCCGGACAACTCCTACGACCAGCTCTACGTCTCGAACTATGCCCGCAACTATGTTCGTGACATCCTGCTGCGACTCGACGGCGTGGGCGACCTCATCATCTTCGGCGAGCGGCAGTATTCCCTGCGCATCTGGCTTGATCCCGAGAAGTTGGCTTCCTATGGCATGACCTCGAGCGAGGTGGTGCGGGCCATTCAGGAGCAGAACGTCCAGGTCTCGGGTGGAGCCCTGGGGCAGGAGCCGACACCCGCGGATGCGGCGTTCCAGCTGACCGTCACCACCCAGGGCCGCTTCGAGGATCCGCGCCAGTTCCGGCAGATCATCGTCCAGGCTCGTGACGGGCGCCTGGTGCGGTTGCAGGATGTGGCGCGTATCGAGCTCGGCGCTCAGGACTATGCGACGAATTCCTATCTCAACGGCAAGCCGGCAGTCGCGCTCGCGATCTTCCAGCGGCCCGGCACCAACGCGCTGGCCGCATCGGACCAGATCATTCAGACCATGGAACAGCTCAAGGCGAATTTTCCGCCGGGAATTGCCTATGAGGTCGTTTACAATCCGACGGAGTTCATCGCCCAGAGCGTGAACGAGGTCTACAAGACCCTCTTCGAGGCCACGGCCCTGGTCGTGCTCGTGGTGATCGTCTTCCTGCAGAGCTGGCGCTCGGCGATCATCCCCATCGTGACGATTCCCGTGTCGCTCATCGGCACCTTCGCGATCATGGCCGCTTTGGGATTCTCGCTGAACACGCTCACCCTGTTCGGCATGGTGCTGGCCATCGGCATCGTGGTCGACGATGCCATCGTGGTGGTGGAGAACGTGGAGCGCAACATCGCGCTCGGCATGACGCCGCGGGACGCCGCCCATGTCACCATGGACGAGGTGGGCACCGCTCTCGTGGCCATTGCGCTGGTTCTCGTGGCCGTCTTCGTGCCGACGGCGTTCATCCCCGGCATCACCGGCCAGTTCTACCGGCAGTTCGCTCTGACGATCGCTGTCTCGACCGTGATCTCGGCGTTCAACTCGCTGACCTTGTCGCCGGCCCTGGCCGCCTGGCTCCTGAAGCCGCATAGTCACGAGCCCACCAGGAGTCCGCTTGTGAGGGCGGGAGCCGCCCTGGCCAACGGCTTCAACCGCGGTTTCGACGCAACTTCCCGCGGCTATGCCCGGGCTGTCGGATCGGTCGCCCGGCACAAGCTGATGATGCTGCCGATCTATGCCGGCCTGCTGGCCGGCACCGTCTGGATCGTCGATCATGTGCCGCGCGGCTTCATTCCATCCCTGGATCAGGGCTATGCCATCGTGGTCGTGCAACTGCCGGATGGATCGTCGCTATCCCGCACCGACGCGGTGGTGCAGCGGGCCTCCAGGATCATGCAGGAGACGCCTGGCGTCCTCGATGCGGTGGCTTTCGCTGGATTCTCGGGCGCGACCTTCACCAATGCCACTAATGCTGCGGCCATCTTTGCGCGCTTCAAGCCGTTCGAGGAACGGATCGCCGCCGGTGACTCGGCAGACAAGATCATCGGCGATCTCTTCGCCCGCATGCAGCAGATCGAGGAAGCCTTCATCATCGCCATCCCGCCGCCGCCCGTTCGCGGTCTCGGCAACTCGGGCGGCTTCAAGGTTCAACTCCAGAACCGGACTGGGGATGACGTGCGCGGGATCCTGGCAACAGCCTACCAGCTGATGGGACAGGCACGGCAGAACCCGAACCTCGCTGGTGTCTTCACGACATTCTCGGCCAATTCGCCCCAGGTCTATCTGGAGATCGACCGCCAGAAGGCCAGCATTCTGAACGTGCCGATTCCGAACATCTTCGAGACGCTGCGGATCAATCTTGGAACGGCCTATGTGAACGATTTCAATGCGTTCGGTCGCGTCTATCAGGTGCGCGCCCAGGCCGACCAGCGCTTCCGGATCGATCAGGAGGACATCAACCGGCTGCGGGTCCGCTCATCCACGGGCGCGCTTGTGCCGATGGGTACGCTCGTGGAGATGCGGGAGGTGTCGGGGCCGGACCTTGTCCAGCGCTACAACATGTTCACATCGGTGGCGCTGCAAGGGGACGCAGCGCCCGGAATATCCTCGGGAGCGGCGCTTGACGCCATGGAGGGGATCGTCCGCCAGAGCCTGTCCCCCGGGATGGGGTTCGAATGGACGGAGCTGGCGCTCCAGGAGCGGCAGACCGGAAATACGGCGGTCTTCATTTTCGCCCTGTCCGTGCTCTTCGTGTTTCTTGTTCTGGCGGCGCAGTATGAAAGCTGGTCGTTGCCGATCGCCATCATCCTGATCGTTCCGATGAGCGTGCTGTCGGCGCTGATCGGGGTGATGATCCGGGGGCAGGACAACAACATCCTGACGCAGATCGGGCTTGTGGTGCTCGTCGGCCTTGCGGCGAAGAACGCGATCCTGATCGTCGAGTTCGCCAGGCAGGCCGAGTTCGAAGGCAAGACGCCGCTGGACGCGGTGGTGGAGGCATGCCGTCTGAGGCTGCGCCCGATCCTGATGACGGCCTTCGCCTTCATCCTCGGCGTGTTGCCACTGGTGATCGCCACGGGCCCCGGAGCCGAGATGAGACAGTCCCTTGGCACGGCCGTGTTCGCTGGAATGCTGGGCGTGACCCTGTTCGGCCTGTTCCTCACGCCTGTCTTCTACGTGACGGTGAGGAGCGTGGTCTTGGCTACGTCCAGGAGACGACCGGTGAAGCGGTCTGAGCAAGCCGGACCTCAGCCCTCTCCGGCGGAATAGACAAAGCGGCGGGGAGCCTCTTGATCCGCTTGCGAACATATCTGACCACTCTACCGGAGGCGACGACCGCCGGAAGATTCGCGATCACGAGGGACCGCCATGGATACCGGCCAGACAGCAGGCATTGCCAAATGGGTCACGGAGGCCGGGTTGACGGGCATGACCGAGCTGGAGCTCCTTCACGGCTTCTGCCATCGCCTTGTTGCCGGAGGCCTGCCGGTCGCGCGCGTGAACATCGTCATCGACACGCTGCATCCGATCCACGAGGGACGCGTCTTCCGCTGGCGCCGTGATGATCAGGGCGATCTCGATCACATGGTCGAGTATGGCCGCACGAATGTCGGGGGCGAGGCCGCCGACAACTGGCGCAGGAGCACCTATTATCACCTTCTAATGAGCGGAGAGAATTTCTTGCGGCGGCGGATCGGGCCGGGGCATGTGGAGGACTTCCCGGTCCTGGCGGATCTGCGCGCTGAGGGGCAGACGGATTATCTCGTTCTGATCCATCGCTTCGAGGCCGAGGGCGTCATCGGAGAGATGGATTCCTTCTACTCATCCTGGACGACGGACATGGAGTCGGGCTTTACGGACGAGCAGATCTCGCTTGTCCGCGAGCTGGCGTCGCCCCTGATGCTCGCCTTGAAATGCGCCTCGCTCGCACGCATCGCCAAGACCCTCGTCGAGACCTATCTCGGCCGCGATGCCGGCAGCCTCGTTCTGAAAGGGCGGATCGCCCGTGGCGTCACCGACCGGATCCAGGCCGTCCTCTGGTTCAGCGATCTGCGCAGCTTCACCCACATCACCGAGACAGCCGATCCGGAGCAGATCATTCCTTTCCTGAACGACTACTCGGAAGCCATCATTTCGTCGATTTGCGATGCCGGTGGTGATGTTCTGAAGCTGATCGGGGACGGCACCCTCGCGATCTTCAAGGAAGAGGATCCGAGCCTGGCCTGCCGGTGCGCTCTCAAGGCAGAGCAACTGATGAGGTCCCGGATCGGCGCGCTCAACCGGGATCGCGTGGCCGCGAACCTGCCGGTCGCCGATGCCTATCTGGGCCTTCACATCGGCGAGGTCTTTTACGGCAATATCGGCAGCCAGGATCGCCTCGACTTCACGGTGGTCGGCCCGGCCGTGAACGAGGTGAGTCGGATCGCCGCCCTCTGTCGCTCTGTCGAGAGGGATGTTCTGGTCTCTTCGGCTTTCTTCGCGGCAGCTTCGACAGCCGAGCAGGAGTGCCTCGTTTCCGTTGGCCGTTACGCCTTGAGAGGGGTCCACCG
>DASRWK010000546.1:0-2484 GCA_035776715.1 Microvirga sp. | reverse complement strand
CGGGCATCGCTCTGGTGCGCTCGGGAGAGGTGCCCGTCCAGGACGTCCTCGGCTGGCAGCAGGGCTACGTCACCTTCGACAACGAGACCCTTGCAACGGCCGTAGCGGAGGTAAACCGTTATTCGAGCCAGCAGCTCATCGTCCGGGATCCGACCGTAGCCGCTCTCCGCGTCACCGGTCAGTTCCGAAGGGGAGATGCGGAACGGTTCGGACGAACTGTTGCGGAGATCTACCCTGTAAGGGTGGTCAGGCGTGGCCCCAAAGCGCTTGAGCTCGTGGCCAGGAGCTAAGCGGTACTTACATGGTTCAAATTCTGCTGAGGTATTCCCGCCGTGCTGCGTCTTGCTGAGGGAACGCAGGAGGGGCTGAAAACATGATCGCGCTGCGAGAGCTGTCGGAACAAGCGGGAACGGGCGAGGCGCTCGCTTTCGAATCGGGCGGCGGCGGCGCCGAAGAGATCCGGTTCAGAGACTACCGCCTTCTTCCCTCGTCGAGGATTCTCCTGAAGGGACGTGCTCTCGTCGCGATCGGAAGCCGCGCCTTCGATATCCTCATCGTCCTTCTCCAGGCCCGCGGTTGTATCGTCGGCAAGAGGGAAATCGTGAAGGCGGTCTGGCCAACGACCATCGTCGAGGAGAGCAACCTCAGGTTCCAGGTGGCGCAGCTGCGAAAGGCGCTCGGCGATGACCAGGACCTCATCAAGACCATACCCGGCCGCGGATATCTGTTTGCGCTCGAAGCACAGCCGATGAGCTCCGCTGGACCACCCAACGACGTAGTGGTTCTGGAGGTGAACGCCGGTCGCGAAGCGATGTCAGTGCCCCAGGTTCAGTTTCGCCCTGACCCCAAGGATCAACCCTCACCGGCGAGAGGGCGGATGTGCGCGGAAGCACGTGTCCTCCTGCAAAGGTTCGTCCACTCGCTCAAACTGGAGCGTGGGGCAGTCATCGTTTATGTTCAGCTTGGAGAATAGGCTCTCCGCAAGACCCGAGCGGGATGCATGAGGTTTCCCGGAAGGAGCTCCACCACTGATGGAGACGAGGCAGTGCGAGCAGAAGCTTTCGACTTCATGGGCGAGGACGGGCGACTGCTCGCAGGCCGCATTCAGATGCCGGATGGGGCTGCGCGAGACTACGCGATCTTTGCCCATTGCTTTACGTGCGCGAGCGATTCACTCGCAGCGGTTCGCGTGTCCCGGGCGCTGGCGGAGCAAGGGATCGGCGTCCTCCGCTTCGATTTCACGGGCCTTGGCCGCAGCGAGGGCGAGTTCGGCCGGCACGGCCTCAGTGGCGATGTGAGCGACATCATCTGCGCAGCCCGGGCAATGGGCGAAGCCGGAAGGACGGTTCGGCTCCTCGTCGGGCACAGCCTCGGGGGAGCCGCGGTGCTGGCGGCAGCCGGCAGGATTTCCGAAGTGCGGGCCGTCGCCACGATCGCCGCTCCGTTCGAAGCCGATCATGTCCTCCTTCAGTTCGGCGAAGCGCTCGGCAGGATAGACGAGCGTGGTGAGAGCGAAGTGCAGCTCGGAGGGCGGCCCTTCTCGATCCGGCGCTCCTTCGTAGAGGATCTCAGGAGCCATGCCGAGGAGGAGTATATAGCCTCCCTGCGCCGGCCGCTCCTCGTTCTTCACTCTCCCGTGGACACGGTCGTGGGGATCGCCAATGCCGAAGGCATCTTCCGCTCGGCGAAGCATCCGAAGAGCTTCGTCTCGCTCGACAAGGCGGACCACTTGCTCACGCGAAACCGCGAAGCATCTTACGTCGCCAACGTGATCGCGAGCTGGGCGTCGCTTTACCTCGATCAGGACCCGGATCAAGCTGGATGAGGGTCCTGAGCGAACCAGCGGCGCCAACGCTGCTCCTGGTCCCTTAGCGCCTAACCGTATCAGGCAAGTCCTAACTCGGCTCTCTCCCCGCGTCCCTGTAGGCAAGAGGAACAGGCGCGTGCCCTCTCACTGCCTGTAGGCGCCAGGGCGGTGCCCACCTCCCGCCCCGGCGCCGCTTGCCGCTTCTTCGTCTGGGAGACCCAGAATGATCAACGGGGTTGTCGACCACCCGGAAGCAAGGCGCTTCGAGCTCGCCCTAGGCGATGAGTTCGCAGCTGCCTACTACCGGCTCCAGGGAGACACGGTCGTTCTCACGCATACCGAAGTGCCCCAGGAACATTCCGGGCAGGGCGTCGGCACGCGGCTGGCCGAAGCGGTGTTTGAGGAGATCCGCAGGAGCGGCCGCAAGGCTGTCACGAAGTGCCCCTTCATGTCGCGCTTCGCGACGCGGCACCCGGAATTTGCAAAGCTGATCGCCGGATGATGGGCCCGGCCCGGCCGCTGACCCACGAGCCACGGCTGGAGCAGCGCAATGAGTGACGTGACAGCCGCGATGTTCCGGGATGGCAAGCTCGTCGATTTGGGTGGGATGGAGGGCAGCTTGCCTCCGCCCGGAGCCTCTGAGTTCATCTGGATCCAGGTACGCAACCCGAGCGACG
>DASRWK010000545.1:0-3504 GCA_035776715.1 Microvirga sp. | reverse complement strand
ATTACTGCCTGCCCTTCCTGCTCGGGGAAAGGATCGTCGCCAGGGTGGACCTGAAGGCGGATCGCGCCCGAGACACTCTCATCGCGCACTCGATCCATCCCGAACCCGCCGTTGCGCCGGAGGAGATCGCGCCGGCGCTCGGCGCCGAGCTTCGCCTCATGGCCGAATGGCTCGGCCTCAAGCGCATCGACGCACCCAGAGACTGGCGCAGACGGCTGGAGCTTTGACATGCCCTCGCCGGATCGCCGCCTGCCCCTATCTCCAGCGTCCATGAACACCTATCTGTCCTCCCTCAGGAGCCTCTGGCTCCGCTTCCGGCTGAACGAGATCGGGCCGCTCGTCTCCGTTGCGGCCTGCGCGTTCTTCGCCTGGGCTTTCATCGAGCTGGCCGACGGAGTGCTCGAAGGCGAGACCCATGCGTTCGACAGCACCATCCTGCTGGCCCTGCGGGATCCCCAGGATCTCGCCAATCCCCTCGGGCCCGGCTGGCTGGAGGAAGGCGCGCGCGACTTCACCGGCCTGGGCGGCTACGCAATCCTGACCCTGCTCACCGCCGCGACGGTTGCGTATCTGCTGATGGCCGGGAAGCGGGGAGCCGCCCTTCTGGTGCTGGTCTCCATCGTCGGCGGCACGCTGCTGTCGACGGGCCTGAAACTCGGCTTCGAGCGGCCCAGGCCCGACCTCGTGCCCCATGCCACGCGGGTCTACACGGCGAGCTTTCCGAGCGGCCATGCCATGCTGTCGGCCATCACCTATCTGACGCTCGGCGCGCTCCTTGCCCGCGTGGAGAAAAGCCGCCGCATCAGCGCCTTCATCATGAGCCTCGCCATCGTCGTGACCCTGCTCGTGGGCGCGAGCCGGGTCTATCTCGGCGTGCACTGGCCGAGCGACGTGCTGGCGGGCTGGTCCGTCGGCGCCGCCTGGGCTTCCTTCTGCTGGTTCGTGGCCCTGCAACTGCAGCGCAGGGGACGGGTGGAAAAGCCGGGCGAGACATCCCTTCCGCTCGAGAACAACCAGGAATGACGGACGACGCGAAAACCGCCGAGAAGTTCGCCCGGAAGCCTCCGCGAAAGGTTACGCCCGCCTACCTGCAGCGGGCGGCCCTCTCCTATCTCGAGCGCTATGCCTCCTCCGCCGAGAACCTGCGGCGCGTCCTGAGGCGCAAGGTCGACAAGCGATGCCGCCTGCGCGGCGAGGATCCGGCGGAGTTCCAGGACATGATCGACGAGGTGGTGGCGAAGAGCCTGCGCACCGGCCTCATCGACGACACGCGCTACGCGGAAGCCCGCGTGTCGACCCTGCGCCGCCGCGGCGGATCGGCGCGTGCGATCCAGGCAAAGCTCTCGGCCAAGGGCGTGGATCGCGCCACCATCGCGGCGGCCCTCGAAGGCGGCGAGGAGGAGGACGAGGAAAGGGCTGCCCACGCGCTCGCCCGCCGCCGCAGGCTCGGGCCCTATCGTCCCGGCGAGCGTGCCCCCTATCGCGACAAGGACCTCGCGGCCCTCGCCCGTGCAGGCTTTCGCTTCGATGTGGCCCGCAGCGTCATCGACGGTGAGAGGGACGAACCAGGGGCTTAACCCATGGAGCTCTCACGCACGAACACGATCGTCGGGCTGTCCTTGTAGGTCGTGCGCAGGAACTCCCGATAGCCGCACTTCTCCGCCACCCGGATCGAGGGCCGGTTCTCGGGAGCGATGATGCAGACGGTCCGCGCGGTCCCGAAGTGCTCGTCGCCCCAGGAGATGGCCGCGTGCACGGCCTCCGTGGCATAGCCCCTGCCATGCGCGTGGGGCGCGATCACCCAGCCGATTTCCGGCATGCCGTCGAAGGACGGCTCGATGACCCGCCTGAAATCGGCGAAGCCGACCTCGCCGAGAAAGCGTCCGCTCGCCTTCTCCTCGACCGCCCAATAGCCGAAGCCCAGCAAGGCCCAATGTCCCACATAGCGGATGAGGCGGCTCCAGATTTCTTCCTGCGTGAACGGCCGTCCGCCGATGAAGCGCGTCACCTCCGGATCGCTCCAGAGAGCCAGGCTCTCGCTGAAATCGGCGATGCTGTGGGTGCGCAGGACGAGGCGCTCGGTCTCGAGGGTCGGAGCGGCGGCGGCGAAAGGGGAGGACATCGGCATCGGGCGAATGTGCGACGATCTCCGCTCCCGCGCAACGGGAAGGCCTCTCCGCCACGGCGTATTCCACCTCGCGGCGGAGGCATTGCGCGCTGTGGCTCATGCGATTTCCCGAGCGGGCACGCCGATGCGAAGCCATCGACGGCTTCTACAATCCCGTCCTGCGTCACTCGACGCCCGCCTCCTCAGTCCGGTTCAGTTCGAGCGGCTTGCCGGATAGCTGCCAAAGCGCTCCCCGCAAAACCGGAGCAAACGCAGTTTCACGCCGAACCGGGATCGGACGGGCCAGGTTCGAGACGGCGCCTCGGCAAGCCGTTTTGCGCAAGGCCGGACTGGAGCCCGACAGGCCTTGTCCTAAATCACCACCGTCAACCCTCAAAGGAGATCATGATGAACCGTAAGGCAAGAGCCGTCTGGCAGGGCACGGGCAAGGATGGATCCGGACAGCTGACCTCCGATTCCGGCGTTCTGTCGTCCACCCCCTATTCCTTCAAGACCCGCTTCGAGAACGAAAAGGGCACGAACCCCGAGGAGCTGATCGCCGCGGCCCATGCGGGCTGCTTCACGATGGCCCTGGCCTTCCAGCTGCAGGGAGCGGGCTTCACGCCGACGGAACTTTCCACTGAAGCCGTGGTCTCGGTCGAACAGCAGGGTGGCGGTTTCGTGATCACGAAATCGGCTCTCACGCTCAATGCCAATGTTCCCGGCGTCGACCGCGCCAAGTTCGAGGAGCTTGCCCGCACGGCCGAGAAGAACTGCCCCGTCTCGAAAGTGCTCAACGCTGAAATTACGATGGATTTCACGCTGGCTTGAGTGCAATCGCTTGAGATCAATCGCGATTTCGATGGCCGGGCCCGTTCCGGCCATTCTTCGTCGAACGTGCCCGCGACGATGTGAAGATTGATTACAGAACCAATTCCCACCTGGCCCGTTGAGACATCAAGCGGCGCTTCACGCCGTATTCACACGCTTAGGAGGAATACATGGTTGCGAAACATCTTGCGGTGGCTCTTCTCGGTTCGGCCCTGATGGCCGCTCCGGCGCTGGCTCAGACTTCTCCCGGCACCGGCTCGACCACCAGCCCGTCGACCGGCGCCGCCCCGACGATGGACAACACCACCGGCTCTTCCGCCGCCGGCGGCTCGAACATGGGCGGCGCGGGCTCCATGACCCAGATTCAGCCCGGCCAATGGCGCGCCACTCAGCTCGAAGGTCTGGACGTCTACAACAACAACAACGAGAAGATCGGCGACATCAGTGAAATGCTGGTCGACCAGAGCGGCAAGATCCAGGCCGTCGTGATCGGCGTCGGCGGCTTCCTCGGCATCGGTCAACGCGACGTGGCCATTCCGTTCGAGCAGGTCCAGTTCGTGAACGAG
>DASRWK010000544.1:0-7142 GCA_035776715.1 Microvirga sp. | reverse complement strand
CCGGTTTCGACCAAGCCGACGGAAGTGCGTATGGGTAAGGGTAAGGGCTCGCCCGACTTCTGGGCGGCCAAGGTGAAGCCCGGCCGTATCATGTTCGAGATCGACGGCGTGTCCGAGGAGATCGCCCGCGAGGCGCTCCGTCTCGGCGCTGCCAAGCTCCCGATCAAGACGCGCTTCATCCAGCGCATTGCCGAGTAAGGAGAGGGAATCATGAAGTCCAAGGAAAGATTCTCCAACCTCAAGGCCATGTCCGCTGACCAGCTGTCGGACGAGCTGCTCAACCTCAAGAAGGAGCAGTTCAACCTCCGGTTCCAGCGCGCCACGGGCCAGCTCGAGAACACCGGACGCGTCCGTGAAGTCCGTCGGGACATCGCCCGCGTCAAGACGCTGCAGCGCCAGAAGGCCGTTGCGGCTAAGGCTTAAGAGGAAATCAAGATGCCGAAGCGCGTTTTGCAGGGCGTCGTTGTCAGCGACAAGCAGGACAAGACGGTCGTTGTGAAGGTTGAGCGTCGCTTTACGCACCCGGTCATGAAGAAGACCGTGCGTAAGACGAAGAACTACCACGCTCACGACGAAAACAATACAGCCAAGGTGGGCGACACGGTCTTCATCGAAGAGACCAAGCCGTTCTCCAAACTCAAGACCTGGGTGCTCGTCGACCAAGCGAAGGCGTAAAAGTCTTCTTTTGGGGTTGTCTAACGAGGGCGGCTCGTGTATACGGCCGCCTTTCACGACATATGAAGGGCAGGGGACATCAGATCCCCGTCAGGCGTAGTCCGGGGGCAATCCTGCCTTGGCCCGGAAACCTGTCTGAAACAAAGGAAAGGATCAAAGCCATGATCCAGATGCAGACGAATCTTGACGTCGCCGATAACTCCGGCGCCCGTCGCGTGATGTGCATCAAGGTTCTCGGCGGTTCGAAGCGTAAGTCCGCTTCCGTGGGCGATATCATCGTCGTATCCGTGAAAGAGGCTATCCCGCGCGGCCGCGTGAAGAAGGGCGACGTCATGAAGGCGGTCGTCGTGCGCACCGCCAAGGACATCCGTCGCGCTGACGGCTCGGTCATCCGTTTCGACCGCAATGCCGCCGTTCTGATCAACAATCAGAAAGAGCCGGTCGGCACCCGTATCTTCGGCCCCGTTCCGCGTGAGCTGCGTGCCAAGAACCACATGAAGATTATCTCGCTGGCGCCGGAGGTCCTGTAATGGCCGCGAAGATCAAGAAGGGCGACAAGGTCGTCGTCCTGACCGGTCGCGACAAGGGCAAGACCGGTGAAGTCGTGCAGGTGCTCCCGAAGGAAGAGCGCGCGGTCGTCCGTGGCGTCAACCTGGTGAAGCGCCATCAGCGCCAGACGGCGACGCAGGAGAGTGGCATCATCACGAAAGAGGCCCCGATTCAGCTGTCGAACCTGGCCAATGCGGACCCGAAGGACGGCAAGCCGACCCGGGTTGGTTTCAAAGTTCTCGAAGACGGCCGCAAGGTTCGCTTCGCCAAGCGTTCGGGAGACCTGATCGATGGCTAAGGCTCAGGTGGACGGCTACACGCCGCGGCTGAAGAAGCACTACGAGGAAGTGGTGCGTCCGAAGCTCATTGAAGAGTTCGGCTACAAGAACCCCATGGAAGTCCCGCAGATCGACAAGATCGTGCTGAACATGGGCGTTGGCGAGTCGACGGCCGACTCGAAGAAGGCATCGGTCGCCGCTGCCGATCTCGCGCTCATCGCCGGCCAGAAGCCGGTGATCACGAAGGCCCGCAAGGCGATCTCGCAGTTCAAGGTCCGCGAGGGCATGCCGATCGGCGCCAAGGTTACGCTCCGCAAGGTGCGTATGTACGAGTTCCTCGATCGGCTCGTCACCATCGCGCTTCCCCGCGTCCGCGACTTCCGGGGCCTGAACCCCAAGTCGTTCGACGGCCGCGGCAACTACGCGATGGGCATCAAGGAGCACCTGGTGTTCCCTGAGATCAACTACGACAAGGTTGAGCAGGTGTGGGGTATGGACGTCATCATCACGACGACGGCCAAGACCGATGACGAAGCCCGTGCTCTGCTGCGTCACTTCAACTTCCCGTTCCGGCAGTGAGGATTGCTGTCCTCAAACGCGTACACTGGAGATAAAAGCATGGCTAAGAAAAGCGCTATTGAGAAGAACAAGCATCGTCGTCAGCTGGTGAAGAAGTTCGCCGGCCGCCGCGAGCGCCTCCTGGCGGTCGCCAACGACGAGTCGAAGTCCATGGAGGAGCGCTTCGAGGCGCGCCTCAAGCTGGCTGAGCTGCCGCGCAATGCGAACCCGACCCGCATCCGCAACCGTTGCGAGATCACGGGCCGCCCGCGTGCCTATTACCGCAAGCTCGGCATGTCGCGCATCGCGCTGCGCGAACTCGGCAACAAGGGCCTGATCCCGGGTCTCGTGAAGTCCAGCTGGTAAGAGGGAGAGCAGTATATGATCAACGATCCGTTGGGCGATATGCTCACCCGTATCCGTAACGCGCAGATGCGCCGTCGCGGTGTCGTCACCACTCCCGGCTCGAAGCTCCGTGCCCGCGTTCTCGAGGTGCTCAAGAGCGAGGGTTACATCCGCGACTATTCGCAGACCGAGTTCGGCAATGGCCGGACCGAGTTCTCGATCGAGCTGAAGTACTATGACGGTCAGCCGGTGATCCGCTCGATCGAGCGCGTCTCCAAGCCGGGCCGCCGCGTGTATGCCTCCGTCGACACCATGCCTCGCGTGGCCGACGGTCTCGGCATCACCATTCTCTCGACGCCGCAAGGCGTGATGGCCGATCACGAGGCCCGTGAGAAGAACGTGGGCGGCGAAGTGCTCTGCAAGGTCTTCTAAGGCCTGAAGCAACAGCACAGAACCACGGAGATTCCAGAATGTCACGAGTAGGCAAGAAGCCGGTTCCGGTTCCGTCGGGTGTGACGGCGACCGTTGACGGCCAGATGGTGAAGATGAAGGGCTCGAAGGGCGAACTTTCGTTCCTCGTTCCCGAAGAAGTGTCGGTTGTCCTTGAGGACGGCGCCGTGACGGTGACCCCGCGCGACGAGTCCAAGACGGCCCGGGCCAAGTGGGGCCTGTCCCGCGCTCAGGTTGCGAACCTGGTGCAGGGCGTGTCCGCCGGCTTCGAGAAGCGCCTTGAGATCAACGGCGTCGGCTACAAGGCCGCAGTCGCCGGCAAGGTGCTGAAGCTGTCGCTCGGCTACAGCCACGACATCGACTACGAGATCCCGGCCGGCATCACCATCACGACGCCCAAGCCGACGGAAGTGGTCGTCGCCGGCATCGATAAGCAGAAGGTCGGCCAGACCGCCGCCGAGATCCGCGAGTACCGCGGTCCGGAGCCCTACAAGGGCAAGGGCGTCAAGTATGCCGGCGAGTTCATCTTCCGCAAGGAAGGCAAGAAGAAGTAAGGACGACGTACCATGGCTGAGAAGAAAGGCGCCGAAGATCGCCGCAAGGCTCGTGTGCGCCGTGCGATCAAGAAGGCTGCGAATGGCCGCCCGCGTTTGTCGGTGTTCCGTTCGTCCAAGCAGATCTATGCCCAGGTCATCGATGACGTGCGCGGCGTGACCGTCGCTGCGGCTTCGACGATCGAGAAGGATCTCCGCGGCAAGCTCAAGACCGGCGCCACCGTCGATGCGGCGAAGGAAGTGGGCAAGCTCGTCGCCGAGCGTGCAGCCAAGGCTGGCGTGACGCAGGTGATCTTCGATCGCTCGGGCTACCTCTATCACGGTCGCGTGAAGGCTCTTGCCGACGCGGCTCGTGAGGGCGGTCTCGAGTTCTAATCGTTTGAGAATTCATGAGCGGGGCGGGGAGTGGTTACCTCCCGTCCCGGTCATGCTTTACGGCGGGTATCGTATATCAACCCCCAGCGAGCGGGCCCGCCGCCCGCGCAAGTGAGAGGTCTCATGGCAAGAGAACCGAGAGAACGTGCTGATCGCGAAGAGCGCGACAGCGAATTCGTGGATCGCCTGGTCCACATCAACCGCGTCGCCAAAGTCGTGAAGGGCGGCCGTCGCTTCGGCTTTGCCGCTCTGGTGGTTGTCGGCGATCAGAAGGGCCGCGTCGGCTTCGGCCACGGCAAGGCTCGCGAGGTTCCCGAGGCGATTCGCAAGGCAACGGACGCCGCGAAGCGCTCGATGATCCGCGTTTCCCTCCGTGAGGGCCGCACCCTGCATCACGACGTGAACGGTCGCCACGGCGCCGGCAAAGTCGTGCTGCGTGCAGCTCCCCAGGGTACCGGCATCATCGCGGGCGGTCCGATGCGCGCCGTGTTCGAGGCCGTCGGCATGCAGGACGTCGTGTCGAAGTCGCTCGGCTCGTCGAACCCCTACAACCTCGTTCGCGCCACTTTCGACGCGCTCAAGAACGAGGACAGCCCGCGCGCCGTGGCTGCTCGCCGGGGCCTGAAGGTCTCGACCCTGCAGGCTCGCCGCCGCGATGCCGACGCCAGCGCCGACGCTGGCGCCGACGCGTAAGGGAGGCTTCCACAATGGCACAGAAGCCTGCAGCAGCAACCATCACCGTTGAGCAGATCGGGTCGCCGATCCGCCGCGAGGCCAAGCAGCGTCAGACGCTGATCGGTCTCAAGCTCAACAAGCTTCATCGCACCTCGACCTTGGAAGACACGCCGGCAGTTCGCGGCATGATCGAAAAGGTCAAGCACCTCGTGCGCGTTGTCGACGGGCAGTGAGGAGAGCGGTCATGAAACTCAACGAAATTCGTGACAACGAAGGTTCCACCAAGAACCGCATGCGCGTCGGCCGTGGTATCGGCTCGGGCAAGGGCAAGACCGGTGGCCGCGGCGTGAAGGGACAGAAGTCTCGTACCGGCGTGTCGATCAAGGGCTTCGAAGGCGGTCAGATGCCTCTGCATCGCCGTCTGCCGAAGCGCGGCTTCAACAAGCCGAACGCTATCGACCTCAACGAGGTCAATGTCGGCCGGATCCAGCAGGCCGTCGAGGCCGGCAAGCTCGATGCCGCCACTCCGGTGACGGTCGAGTCGCTGGTTGCCGCCGGTGTGGTCTCCAAGCCGCGTGACGGCGTGAAGATTCTCGGCGTCGGCGAGCTCAAGGCCAAGCTGTCCTTCCAGGTCCACGGCGCGTCCAAGTCGGCCGTCGAGGCGATCGAGAAGGCGGGCGGCTCGGTGACCCTCCTGGGCGCCGTTGCACAGGCGTGAGCCTGAGCCCACATTGATCTAGATCCAAGCGGCGGCCCGCGTCAGATCGCGCGGCCGCCGTTTGTGTGATGTGAGTTCCGTAAGTTTCAGTTTGACTGCGCTTCGCGAAGGCGCGATCAAACTCCTGCCTTTACAAGTTTTGCATGGTCCGAGCGGCGTCCTGTCCGGTTCACCCTCGGCATGCCTCGGTATTTCGGGGACGAAAAATGGCTTCAGCAGCCGAGCAACTCGCCGCAAACATCAATTTCGGCTCGATCGCCAAGGCCGAGGAACTGAAGAAGCGCATTTGGTTCACCCTCGGTGCGCTCATCGTCTACCGCCTTGGCACCTACATCCCGCTGCCCGGCATCAATCCGGAGGCTCTTGCTCAGAGCTTCCAGAACGCCAGCGGCGGTGTTCTTGGTCTTTTCAACATGTTCTCGGGCGGCGCCGTCGAGCGCATGGCCATCTTTGCCCTGAACATCATGCCGTACATCTCGGCATCGATCATCATCCAGCTGCTTACCTCCGTTCTGCCCTCGCTCGAGGCGCTCAAGAAGGAAGGCGAGAGCGGCCGGAAGATCCTGAACCAGTATACCCGCTACCTCACCGTGTTCCTGGCCGTCTTCCAGTCCTGGGGTATCGCCGTGGGGCTGCAGAGTTCGGGCAGTATCGTGCTGACGCCTGGGCCGTTCTTCCTGATTTCGACCGTGATCACCTTGACCGGCGGTACCATGTTCCTCATGTGGCTGGGTGAGCAGATTACCTCCCGCGGCATCGGCAACGGCACGTCGCTCATCATCTTCGCAGGGATCGTGGCGAACCTGCCGTCGGCAATCGCCGGCACCCTGGAGCTTGGCCGGCAGGGCGCCATTTCGACGGGCCTTATTCTGGGCGTGATCGTGATGGCGGTGGCGATCATCTACTTCGTGGTATTCATGGAGCGTGCGCAGCGCCGCCTGCTCATCAACTACCCCAAGCGCCAGGTCGGCAATCGCATGTACGAGGGGCAGACCTCGTTCCTGCCGCTCAAGCTGAACACCTCGGGCGTGATTCCCCCGATCTTCGCATCATCTCTGCTTCTGCTGCCGGCCACCATCGCCAGCTTCCAGAGCGGCGCAGACGGGACAGGATTCATTGCCACGCTGACGGCCTATCTCGGCCATGGGCGGCCTGCATACATGTTCCTCTACGCAGCGCTGATCGTGTTCTTCGCGTTTTTCTACACCGCGATCGTGTTCAACCCGACGGAAACGGCCGACAATCTGAAAAAGCAGGGCGGTTTCATCCCGGGTATTCGTCCGGGTGAGCGGACCGCGGACTTCATCGATCAGGTGTTGACACGCATCACCGTTGTCGGTGCAGCTTATCTCGTCATCATCTGCCTGATTCCAGAAGTTCTGGTGTCCTATGCGGCCCTGCCATTCTACTTTGGCGGCACTTCGCTTCTGATTGTCGTGTCTGTTACGATGGACACGGTCGCTCAGGTGCATGGCCATCTGCTGGCGCACCAGTACGAGGGCCTTGTCAAGAAGGCGAAGCTCAAGGGCGCGCGGCGGCGGTAAGAGTTCGGGTCCCCGCAGGGTCAAGGCGGGGACCGTTCAAGTTAAGGGGAATATCTATGAGGATCATCCTGCTGGGGCCGCCCGGGGCCGGTAAAGGGACCCAGGCCGTGCGTCTGGTCGAGCGCCTGGGCATCCCCCAGCTTTCGACCGGCGATATGCTCCGGGCAGCGGTGGCTGCCGGCACGCCGGTGGGCCTCAAGGCCAAGGCTGTGATGGACCGCGGCGCCCTGGTGTCCGACGACATCGTCGTCGGCATCATCGCTGACCGCATCGAGGAGGCCGATGCCAAGAAGGGCTTCATTCTCGACGGTTTTCCCCGGACCGTTGCCCAGGCCGAGGCGTTTGACGCCATGCTGGCCGAGAAGAGCCTGGGACTGGATGCCGTGATCGAGTTCAAGGTCAATGAGGACGAGCTCGTCGA
>DASRWK010000543.1:0-1574 GCA_035776715.1 Microvirga sp. | reverse complement strand
CCTTCCGCGAAGTAGCCGGACGCGATGCTGTTGGGGGACACGACGCGCGGCGTGACGTCGAGGGGTTCCTTCCTGGCCTCCTCCGCCTGCTCCTGCGTGATGTAGCCGTTCTCGACCATACGGCCGATGACCCAATTGCGGCGGTCGATGGCGGCTTGGCGCTGGCGGAACGGGTGATAGTTGTTCGGTGCCTTCGGAAGAGCAGCCAGATAAGCGGCTTCGGCAATGGTCAGCTCATGGAGAGACTTGCCGAAATAGTTCAGCGCCGAGGCGGCCACGCCGTAATTGCCGAGGCCGAGATAGATCTCGTTGAGGTAGAGCTCGAGGATCTTGTCCTTCGAGAAGGTCGATTCCATCCGCAGGGCGATGAGCGCCTCGCGGATCTTGCGCTCATAGCTGCGCTCGTTGCCGACGAGGAAGTTCTTCGCGACCTGCTGGGTTATGGTCGAGGCGCCCTGCTCCCGCCTGCCGCCGGATCGGATGTTGGCGAGGACCGCACGGACGATACCCTCGGGATCGATGCCGGGATGCCTGTAGAAATTCTTGTCCTCGGCGGACAGGAAGGCGACCTTCACGAGCTTCGGAATGGCCTGGATCGGCACGTAGAGACGCCTCTCCCGCGCATATTCCGCGATCAGGCTGCCGTCCGAGGCATGAACGCGTGTCATCACCGGCGGCTCGTAGTTGGCGAGCTGCGCATGATCCGGCAGGTCCTTGGAGAAGAACCAGAATCCATAGGCCAGCCCCACGGCGCCGATCAGGAAGAAGATCGCCCCGACGCTGAACAGGAAGCCGAAAAATCGTAGGACAAAGCGCATCCGAAGGTATCCGTTGACGGTGCACGTGGCACCTGTTTGTGCATATCCCGAACGCCGTTTCCCATCGGAACAGAAGCCGGCCCAGTCTGCCCTGCTCTGTTAACCGAGGAATCGCGCCCCCGCTACGGGTATCCACACTCTATCTATGGTAAAACTGCGGCAGCCCCCTGCCGCGCAAGGCGTGTGGCGAAAAAGCGGTCCACGGCCCCGCTCATGGCATCCACCATTTTGTCCCGCCATTCCTCCGACATGAGCAGGTCGAGATCCTGCTTGCTGGACAGGTAGCCCAGCTCCACCAGGACGGAGGGCACGTCATGGGCACGCAGCACCTGGAAGCGGGCCTGGCGGTGCGGATTCTTGTTCAGGCGGGCGATCGAATCGAACTCGCCGACCAGGCGGGTCGCGAAACTGTGCGAGAAGCTGCGCGTCTCGCGCAGGGTCAGCTCCTGCAGGATGTCGGAAACCTCGTCCGGCATGTCGGTCAGCTCGACGCCGGCCACGGCATCGGCCTTGTTCTCGCGGTCTGCCAGGCGGGCCGAATCGGCGTCGGACGCCCGGTCCGCCCCCGTATAGACGGTCAGCCCCCGGACCTCCTGTCCACCGGAGATCGAATCCGCATGGATCGAGATGAAGAGATCGGCCTGGGCCCTGCGGGCGGCGCGCACGCGGTCGCCCAAGGAGACGAACACGTCCTTGTCGCGGGTCATGACGACCCGGTAGCGGCCGCTCTCCTCGAGCTTTTTCTGCAGTTTCTGG
>DASRWK010000542.1:0-11218 GCA_035776715.1 Microvirga sp. | reverse complement strand
GACGTGGACGCGATCGTCGCCGACATCGTGCGCGCCGGTGGCGTCCAGCACATGCCGCCGACCGACATCCCGGGCGTCGGCCGATTTGCGATGCTGGCCGACCCGCAGGGGGTGGTGTTCTACGTGATGCGCGGCGCAACGGACGCCACGAGCACGGCCTTCGAGCAGACCAGGCCCGGCCATTGCCATTGGAACGAGCTTGCCACCGGCGATCAGGGAGCGGCGCTCGCCTTCTACGCAGGGCTGTTCGGCTGGGAGAAAGGCGACGCGATGCCGATGGGCGCCATGGGCGATTACCAGTTCATCGCGCATCGCGGCCAGGTAATCGGGGCGATGATGAACCGGATGGAGAACGGCCCTCCCCCGGCTTGGACCTTCTATTTCGGCGTGGAGGATATCGATGCCGCCGCGCGGACCATATCCGCCAACGGCGGCGCGGTCTGCCACGGGCCCGCCGAGGTTCCCGGCGGGGTTCATATCATCGTCGCGAGCGACCCGCAGGGCGCCATGTTCGGCCTCGTCGGCCCCCGCAGGGCCTCTCCTTAGAGCATCGGACCTGAAAAGAGCATCGGACCCGAAAGTGGATCCCGCTTTTGGGATCCAATCCGATGCCCCCTCTTCAGGCAGCGCATCGTGCGGAAAACCGTGTCCACTTTTCCGCACGGTTCGCCGGGATCGGGATTCCGGAGAGTTTCGGGCGCCGCCGCCGGATCCTCTCCGGATTTTTTGACGCGGCCTCCGAACATCCGGGCCCCGTCCACATTTCCCCGTGAGACACACGACAACGAGGACCGACCGTGACAGCGAAGAAATCAGAAGACGACCTCGTCGATGCAGGCTCGGAATATTCCTTCCCGGCGAGCGACCCGCCTTCCTACATGGGCGGCACCCTGGTGACGGGCGCCCCTCCGCATGACGGATCGCCGCCGCGCGAGGCGGCAAACCACGAGCTGATCGCTCCCGACGAGGCGAAGCCGGCGGAGGATGCGCCTCAGGGCACCGACCCGGAACGGGTCGGCAAGGCTCCGCCCCAACGGGGCTCAGGCGGCAACAATCCCTGAGAAGGGCCGCCCGGCCCGAGGCGCCAGGCTCACGCCTCGTTCTGGAGGTAGGGCTCGACCTTGCCCTTGAGCTTGATCGTCATGGGGTTTCCGAAACGGTCCTTGGCGCTGCCGGCGATCACGCGAACCCAGCCCTCGCTGACGCAATACTCATCCACGTTGGTCTTCTCGGCCCCGTTGAAGCGGATGCCCACGCCCTTGGCCAGAAGCTCCTCGTTGTAATAGGGGCTGTTCGGATTGGTGGACAGGCGGTCGGGAAGCGCGTCGGACATGCCTAAAAATCTCCGTTCGGGGTCAAATCGGCCCGCAACCTAGCGCATCGTGCGGAAAAGTGGACCCGGTTTTTCGCTAGCCCGGCGTCATCCCCGGCCTTGTGCCGGCGATCCCGCCCGACCGAAGCGCCGCGCCTCCAAGTTCGGGATGGCCGGGACGAGCCCGGCCATGACGAGAGGGCCATCCGGGAGGCCGGCGGGCCCGGATGCCCATTCTCGTGCGCCCCCGGGACATTGTTCCCCATGACCCTATTTCCCTTGCGTGATCCTGCGACTATCAAGGGCGCAAAACAGGATTGGCTGAAGGGAGGACGACGTGACGGCCGGGACAGAGGGAGTTCACACCGATTTCACGGAAAGCATGAGCTATGGGGACTATCTCCAGCTCGACACCCTGCTCTCGTCCCAGAAGCCCCTGACGCAGGAGCATGACGAGCTTCTCTTCATCACCATCCATCAGGTGATGGAGCTGTGGCTCAAGCTCCTGAACCGAGAGCTCGACACGGCTCTTGCGCATCTGCGCGCCGAAGAGCTGCAGCCAGCCTTCAAGTGCACGGCGCGGATCAACCGGATCCAGGAACAGCTGATTCAGGCCTGGACGGTGCTCTCCACCATGACGCCGTCGGATTATCTCAGCTTCAGGCCGGCGCTCGGCCGCTCCTCCGGCTTCCAGTCCTGGCAGTACCGGCTCGTGGAATTCAAGCTCGGGGCCAAGGACGAGGCGAAGATGGCGCCCCACCGGCATCGCGGCGACATCGCGGCGCAGCTCGACGCCGCCTATCGGGCGCCGAGCCTCTACGACGAGGCGCTCCGCCTGCTGGCGCGCCGCGGCTATGACGTGCCCGACGAGGTGCTGAACCGGGACGTGACGCAGCCCTACGTCCCGCATCCGGGCGTGGAAGCCGCGTGGGAGGACATCTATCGCCATTCGGGTGAGCATTTCGATCTCTACGAGCTCGCCGAAGAGCTGGTCGATCTGGAGGACGCCTTCCAGCAATGGCGCTTCCGGCACATGAAGACGGTGGAGCGCATCATCGGCATGCGCAGCGGCACCGGCGGCAGCACCGGCGTCACCTATCTGCGCAGGGCGCTGGAGCGGTACTTCTTCCCGGAACTCTGGTCCGTGCGCGGCAAACTCTGACCGTCGAGGCGTCCCATGCTCGATCTGCGTTCGCACTTCTCCCGCTTTCTCAACGCCGCGCCGGAGCGCCTGCATTTCGCGGCGCACAGCCACCATCCCTGGCCCGATGTCACGCGCGAGGCGCATCTGCAGGCATGGGACGACGCCTCGCGCCTCATCGACGACAAATGGGAGCATGTGCTCGGGCCCGTCTTCGAGGAGTTCCGCGCGCATGTGGCGGGTCACCTCAACCTGCCGGATCCGGGCACCATCGCGGTCGCACCCAACACGCACGAGTTCCTCAAGCGCATCCTCTCCTGCCTGCCCGCGGACAGGCCGGCGCGCATCCTGACGTCGGACGGCGAGTTCCATTCCTTCAGCCGGCAGATCGCGCGCCTGGAGGAGAGCGGGCTCGCCTGCGTCACCCGCGTGCCGGTGGAGCCCTTCGCGAGTTTCGAGGACCGCTTCTGCGCGGCGGCGGGCGACGCGTTCGACCTCGTCTTCGTCAGCCAGGTCTTCTTCAACTCGGGCTTCGCGGCGGATGCGCGAAGGCTCGTGGAAGCCGCGGGCGACGACGCCATGGCGGTGATCGACGGCTATCACGGCTTCATGGCGCGGGCGACGGACCTGAGCACCGTAGCAGGCCGCGCCTTCTACATCGCGGGCGGCTACAAATACGCCATGGCGGGTGAAGGCGCCTGCTTCATGCACTGCCCGCCGGGATGGGGTTCGCGCCCGCGCGACACCGGCTGGTATGCCGCCTTCGGGGATCTCTCGGCCGCGCGGCAGGGGCAGGTCGGCTACAGCCATGACGGCTGGCGCTTCATGGGCGCGACCTTCGATCCGTCGGGCCTCTACCGCCTCAACGCGGTAATGCGCTGGCTTGCAAGCGAGGGCATCACGCCCGCCATCGTCCACGCGCATGCGAAGGCGCTGCAGCAGCATTTCCTCCACCACGTCGCCGATATTCCCCTGCTCGCCGAGGCAAGCCTCGTCGTGCCGCCGGACGAGATGCGGCGCGGAAATTTCCTGACCTTTGAAACGCCGGAGGCCCAAAGCCTCTACGCCCGTCTCAAACGGCAACACGTGATCACGGACGTGCGCGGCCACCGCCTGCGGATCGGGTTCGGCCTCTACCAGACGCTGGAGGAGGTAGACGAGCTTGTCCGCCGCCTTCAGGCGCCGGAGACGGCGCTCGCCTGAACCCGGAGGCGGGGCCCGGCCTCGCCTCTTGATCCACAGGGACGACGGGTCTTCACCGCCCGTCATTGCTACGATATATCGAACCGAATATGATCCGGGAGTACGTCCCTGCTGCTGCTCGTTCCCGGAGACTCCCTATGGCCGTCCTGCAAATCCTCAATCTCGACGGCGACAGGATCGTCAGAATTCCCGATGGGACGCCCGTGTCCATCGACGTCGGCGCCAACGTGGAGATCGTCCCCGGGGACAACCCGCTGACGGAACTCTTTGTCGGCATCATCAATCAGAATGCTGGGGTCGATTTCATCGGTATCCGCCTCGGTGCCGAAAGCGGCGTCACGGCTCCCGACGGCATATCGGTTGGTAAATCGATCTTCGTGAATGGTGCTGAAATCGGCATCGTAAGCGGCGTCAGTGCAACCCATATTTCGTTCGAATTCGCTCCTGATATCGTCCCAGCTCAGGTCCAACAGCTCATCCGTGCTCTAACCTATACGGAGACCTCCCATTGGGATGGTTTCAGGTTTGCGCTTAGTATCCAGATCATGCTCCTCGACACCCATGACGCAGCCTTCGCCGAACTTAGCGTCGTCGACAACGTCGTGGGTACGGACGGGGCGGACATATTCACTGGTGGTGGTCTCCAGTTGAACGCGGGCGACCGGCTCGACGGCGGCGGAGGCAATGACACCCTGGTCCTGATCGAAGGCGGCATGTTCGACCTGCATCGGATGGACGAGCTCTCCAGCGTGGAGACGATTCAAGGCACGGCGGCCACGGACTGGATCACCATCGCAGGACACCAGCTCGGGGACGTGCGCAGGATCGATGGCGCAGGCGCGGGCGCGGCAAGCGACGTCCTGGCGATCACCGGCACCGCCGACCTGACCGGCATCGAGATCGTCGGCTTCGGCAGGATCGAGATCGGAAGCCACGGCGGTGGCCTCACCGTCGACGACGCCGCCACCGCCATGCTCGTCACCGGGTATGACACGACCGGCGACACGCTGACCCTGACCGAAGGCGTGCTGACGGCGCAGGAGCGGCAGGCGCTGCATCTTCGGGGCGTCGACACCATCGTTGCGCGGGAGGTCGAGGGCGGGGGCTACGTGTCCACGACCCATCACGCGCCCACGGTGACGAACTTCGACGGACACTCCATCAACGCCGTTCTCGGCGCGCCGGTCTTCATCGACGCGAACCGGGATGCCGTCCTGACTGTGGACAGCGGCCGCCTGAAGTCCCTTCTCGTGCACACCAGCGGCAATTTCGATCCGGCCGAGGTGATCGGGATCGCCACTTCGGCGAGGCTGACACTCTCGAACGCCGAGAATCCCAACAGCAGGAACCTGCTTTTCGATGGAGCGCTCATCGGTCTCGTCGAGGGTTGGGGATCGCCGTTCCTCAGCATCACCTTCAACGCCAACTCCACGGCCGCCCTGGCTCAGGAGGTGCTTCGCTCGGTCACCTACACTAAGCAGGATGGCGCATTCCTGGGCGAATCCCGGCAGATCACGGTGGTGATGACCGACGTCGCCGAGCGCCGGACCGAGGCGGCGGTCACCGTCCTCCCGGCCGTCACGCGATCGTTCACCGAAGGGGTCGACAACATCGTAGGAACGGAGGCAAACGAAGTTTATGTGACCCTCCCCGGCACCATCAACGCGGGGGACGCGCTCGACGGCGGCGGCGGCGTCGACACCCTGACCCTTGGCGCGGGCATCAGCGACCTGACCCAATTTGCGACCTTCACCGGCATCGAGATCCTGCAGGGCTCCGCGGGCGACGAGAGCATCGTGGCCGACGCCGCGAGCCTTGCCGGGATCTTCGCCATCCAGGGCGGCGACGGCCAAGACGGGCTCCAGCTCGTCGCAGGCGAGTACGACCTGCGCGGCAAGGTCATCGCAGGAATGGAGGCGATCAACCTCCAGGGGGACGGCGGCCTGACCTTCGACGACAAGGCCACGGCACTGCTTTCGGGCGCAGTCGCCGGGGCGACGGCCTCCGTCACCCTCACGGGCGCCGCCTTCTCGGCGGCTGAGCGCGCCCAGCTCTTCCGTAAGGGCATCGCGGCCATCACCGACGCGAGCGGGACCTATGCCAATGCCGATCCGGACGGGATCGCCTTGAGCGCGACGACGATCCGCGAGGTGGCCGCCACCGGCGCCGTGGTCGGCACCCTTTCCGCCTCCGATCCGAACGCGGGCGACGCCTTCCTTTATGAGCTGATCGACGACGCGGGCGGACGGTTCACCCTTGTCCGGGAAGGTGATGCCTGGATCATCAAGGCCGCCAACGGGCTGCGGCTCGACTACGAGCAGGCACGGGCGCACACCATCCGGGTCAAGGTGACGGACCAGGAAGGCGGCACCTACGAGCAGAACCTGACCATCGCGGTGGCCGACTGGGTGAGCGAGCGCGTGACGGGCACCGCGGGCAACGACCGGATCCTTGCCAATGCGGGCAACGACATCCTGAGCGGCGGCAACGGCCACGACACGCTCATGGGCGGGGCCGGCCACGACCGGCTCTATGGCGGGGCCGGCAACGACCGGCTGGTGGGCGGCGCGGGCAACGACTGGCTCTATGGCGGGGCGGGCAACGACCTGCTGTCGGGCGGCGCGGGACGGGACGTGTTCGTGTTCAACACCGCCCTGAACGCCGGAACCAGCAGGGTCCGTATCCTGGACTGGAACCACCGCGACGACACGATCCGGCTGGAGAACGCGGTGTTCAAGGCGCTCAAGAAGACCGGCACGCTCGCCAGCAAGCACTTCAAGCTCGGGGCGGCGGCGGGGGATGCCGACGATTTCATCGGCTACAACAGCCGGACCGGCGATCTCTGGTACGACCCCAACGGCAGCAAGGCTGGCGGCCAGGTGGTGTTTGCCAACATCGGCAAGAACAAGCAGGTCTTCCACACCGACTTCGTCGTCTTCTGAGGCGGGGCGGGTCTAGAGCATTTTTTGCGAAGAGGATCCGGTTCGCCTTCAAAGAATGAGGTCACGCAAAGAAAAGAGTCTATTCCTTGCAAGTGAAACAGCTCTAAGCCCTCCCGGGGAGGAGGACCCGCGCCTTTCGTGTCAGACCCTCACGCCGACTGCCCCGCGCACCAGCCCGACGACCAGGCCCATTGGAAATTGTAGCCGCCGAGCCAGCCGGTCACGTCCACCACCTCGCCGATCATGTAGAGGCCGGGAACGGATTTGACTTCCATGGTCCTGGAGTCGAGCTCGCGCGTGTCCACGCCGCCCAGCGTCACCTCGGCGGTGCGGTAGCCTTCCGAACCTGCCGGCTTGAAGCGCCATTGGTTCACCGCCTCGTCGATCCGCCGCAGAACCTTGTCGGAACAATCGGCGAGGTTCGCAGGTCCTTTCTCGGTCTCTGCGATCAGCTGCGCGAGGCGCTTCGGGAGGAAGGCGGAGAGCGCCGTCTGCAGGGCCTGCCTGCCGTTTTGGGCGCGGGCGGCGCGCAGCTCCTCGAACAGGTTCACGCCGGGCAGCATGGACACCGCAATGTCCGCGCCCTCGCGCCAATAGGACGAAATCTGCAGGATCGACGGACCGCTCAAGCCGCGATGCGTGAACAGCATCGCCTCAGAGAACCTGGTCTTGCCGCAGGCGACCACGGCGTCGACCGAAACGCCCGCGAGGGGCGCCAGCCGCTCGAGCATCGTCGGTTCGAGGGTGAGCGGGACGAGCGCGGGGCGGGTCTCCACGACATTCAACCCGAACCGCTGCGCGAGATCGTAGCCGAAACCGGTGGCGCCCATCTTCGGAATGGACTTGCCGCCAGTCGCGACGACGAGGGAGCGGCACTGCGCAGCCCCGTCCGAGAGGGCGAGACGAAAGCCGTCGCCGCTCTTCTCCACCTGCGTGACGGATGTCTGCAGGCGCAGCGTGACGCCCGCCTGCTTCATCTCGTTGAGGAGCAGATCCACGATCTGGCGCGAGGAGCCGTCGCAGAACAGCTGGCCGAGCGTCTTCTCATGGTAGGCGATGCCATAGCGCTCCACGAGGGCGATGAAGTCTGCTTGAGTGTAGCGGCGCAGGGCCGAGATGCAGAAGCTCGGATTCTGGGAGATGTAGTTGGCGGGCGACGCATGGAGGTTCGTGAAGTTGCAGCGCCCTCCTCCGGAGATGCGGATCTTCTCGCCGGGCTTGGCCGCATGGTCGAGGATCAGCACGGAGCGCCCGCGCTTCCCGGCCTCGGCCGCGCAAATCATCCCGGCGGCACCGGCGCCGATCACCACCACGTCGAACTGTTCCAAGAGGCGTGCTCCCGAGAGGTCTTCCAGCCGGAAAAGGCAGGCGAGCGGCCGTTGGTAGTGCACTTCCGCCATCCCGCGCAAGCGGAAGCGGACCGTGGCCTCTCGTCCCCTCCACGTCATCACCGGCCTCGCGCCGATGATCCCGATGAGAAGGACGCGGCAAACTTCCCATCGGGATGGCCGTGACAAGCACGACCATGACGGAAGAGGATGGGTGATGACCCGGACCGTTCACCCGGCGGCGCCGAACTCGGGTTTGGGAAGCCCGGCCAGGCGTGGTAAGGCCGGGGACCCGCAACGGCCTCTCCGATCTCCACATGCCGCATCTCGTCGAATACGGCGCTCTTTTCGCCGCTGCTTTTCTCTCGGCCACCATCTTTCCGTTCCAGTCGGAGGCCGTGCTCTTCGGCATGCTGGTGGCCGATCACTCGCAGTGGTGGCTGCTCATCCTCATCGCGAGCGTCGGCAATGTTCTCGGCTCCGTCGTGAACTGGTTCCTGGGGCGGTTCTTCAGCCGCTTCGAAGGCCGGCGCTGGTTTCCGGTCAAGCGCGGGCAGATGGCGCGCGC
Source organism: Microvirga sp. (assembly GCA_035776715.1). GTDB lineage: Bacteria > Pseudomonadota > Alphaproteobacteria > Rhizobiales > Beijerinckiaceae > Microvirga. Next base: position 2,724 of record DASRWK010000542.1, on the reverse strand, counting down.
GCAGGAATGGTATCACCGCTACGGGCGCTGGACCCTGCTGCTCAGCTGGATGCCGGTCATCGGAGACCCGCTCACCATCGTGGCGGGCGTGCTGCGCGAGCCGCTGCCTGTGTTCATCGCCCTCGTGGCTCTCGCCAAGACGGGCCGCTATCTCGCGGTCGGAGCGCTCAGCCTGGGCTGGATCTGAGGGGGCTCACGGCCCCTGCAGGCTCAGCCAGATCTCCTCCAGCATGGCGGGGCCGAGAACCGCGCCGGAGGAGGTGCGGATCACGGCCTGCATGCCGGCAGGAGCCTCGTTGTTCATGGCCCAGTGCACCGCCTCGCGCAGGTTGTTGAACTCGGTCACGTCGCTCGGGTCGCGATACGCGTTTCCCTTGGGTTCGGTGATCGGCTCGTACTGCAGATGAGCGGGGGCATCCCAGTCGGTCTTCGGCACCATGGCGTCGTCCTCCCCGTATCCTGATGGCGTTGACAGGAACAACGCAGTCCGGGCCGCGACGGTTCAGCTTGAGAACGGCGCATTTCGAGCGCGGCGGGAGCGTTTTCCAGGCCGGGAGCGCCGGTCCGGCATGCGCTCTGCGCCTAAAGGCGGCAGCAAAACCGCTTGCATGTCGCGCCGTTTCGGCCGAACAAGGCAGGCTTACGGATTGTGAGGACCAGAGTACATCCCATGCCAGCCTATCGCTCTCGCACCACTACCCACGGCCGCAACATGGCGGGCGCCCGCGGCCTCTGGCGAGCCACGGGCATGAAGGATTCCGACTTCGGCAAGCCGATCATCGCCGTCGTGAACTCCTTCACCCAGTTCGTTCCGGGCCACGTCCACCTGAAGGACCTGGGCCAGCTCGTGGCTCGGGAGATCGAGAAGGCGGGCGGCGTCGCCAAGGAGTTCAACACCATCGCGGTGGACGACGGCATCGCCATGGGCCATGACGGCATGCTCTACTCCCTGCCTTCGCGGGAGCTGATCGCCGATTCCGTGGAGTACATGGTCAACGCCCATTGCGCGGACGCGATGGTCTGCATCTCCAACTGCGACAAGATCACCCCCGGCATGCTGATGGCGGCTCTGCGCCTCAACATCCCCGTGGTCTTCGTCTCCGGCGGCCCGATGGAAGCCGGCAAGGTTCAGCTGAAAGGCGTGACCAAGAAGCTCGACCTCGTGGACGCCATGGTGGCCGCCGCCGACGACAGCGTGGCCGACGAGGACATCCAGGCCATCGAGCGCTCCGCCTGCCCCACCTGCGGCTCGTGCTCGGGCATGTTCACGGCCAATTCCATGAACTGCCTCACCGAAGCCCTGGGCCTCTCGCTGCCGGGCAACGGCTCGACGCTGGCGACCCATGCCGACCGCCGCCGCCTCTTCGTGGAAGCCGGCCACCTGATCGTCGATCTCGCCCGCCGCTACTACGAGCAGGACGATGCCAGCGTGCTGCCGCGCTCCATCGCCACCTTCGCGGCCTTCGAGAACGCCATGACGCTGGACATTGCCATGGGCGGATCGAGCAACACGGTGCTGCATCTGCTGGCCGCCGCCTACGAGGCGGAAGTGCCCTTCACCATGGCCGACATCGACCGCCTGTCGCGCCGGGTCCCGGTGCTCTGCAAGGTCGCGCCTGCGGTGGCCAACGTGCACATGGAGGACGTGCACCGCGCCGGCGGCATCATGGCGATCCTCGGCGAGCTCGACCGCGCGGGTCTCCTCGACACCTCCCTGCCGACGGTCCATGCCGAAAGCCTGAAGGCGGCCCTCGACCGCTGGGACGTGCGCCGCACCAACAGCCATACCGTGCACGACTTCTATCGCGCCGCCCCTGGCGGCGTGCCGACCCAGACCGCGTTCAGCCAGGAGAGCCGCTACGACAGCCTGGACACAGACCGCGCCGGCGGCGTGATCCGCGACGCGGAGCATGCCTTCTCCAAGGACGGCGGTCTCGCCGTGCTCTCCGGCAACCTCGCGCTCGACGGCTGCATCGTGAAGACGGCGGGCGTGGACGAGAGCATCCTGGTCTTCTCGGGCCCCGCCATCGTCTTCGAGAGCCAGGACGATGCCGTGAGCGGCATCCTCAACGGCAAGGTCAAGGCCGGCGACGTGGTCGTCATCCGCTACGAGGGACCGCGCGGCGGCCCCGGCATGCAGGAGATGCTCTATCCCACGAGCTACCTGAAGTCGAAGGGTCTCGGCAAGGCCTGCGCCCTCATCACCGACGGACGCTTCTCGGGCGGCACCTCGGGCCTCTCCATCGGCCACGTCTCGCCGGAAGCGGCGGAGGGCGGCACCATCGGCCTCGTGCAGGACGGCGACCGGATCGAGATCGACATCCCCAACCGGCGCATTCATCTCGCCGTGGACGAGGCGGAACTGGAGCGCCGCCGCGCCGAGCAGGACGCCAAGGGCTGGAAGCCCGCCGCTCCCCGCAAGCGCAAGGTGTCCGCGGCGCTGAAGGCCTATGCCATGCTCGCCACCAGCGCCGCCAAGGGAGCGGTGCGCCAGATCTGACGTTCCATCCTGATCGTCATCGAGCGAAGACGAAGGCCGGCGCGGGTCCGCGCCGGCCTTCGTGCTTTCTCCGGACCTGCCGGCTGCGCCCGGCAGCAACCGCCTTGCGCCTTCGGCATGTCCGATGGACGCCCATGATCGAAGCACGCCGGTACGCCGACGGACGGGCAGCCCGCCTCGGCCGGGCGCAGTCGCCGCGATCGCGGCAAGCCGCCGTGACAGGC
>DASRWK010000541.1:0-8240 GCA_035776715.1 Microvirga sp. | reverse complement strand
ATTGGCTCGAGACCTTCCGCTTTCCGGAATACCTCCTGGAAAAGGAGGATGGCCAGTACGTGCTCACTTTTCACGGCCCCTGGATCGAAACCACGATGTGGGAGATTCCGGCCCTCGCCATCCTCAACGAACTGCGCTCGCGCGGGGTCTTGAGGGGGATGGGCAAGTTCGAGCTGCAGGTGCTTTATGCCCGCGCCATGACGCGCGTGTGGGAGAAGATCGAGCGTCTGAGAAGGCTGCCGGATCTCTCCATCTCGGATTTCGGCACACGCCGCCGTCATGGCTTTCTCTGGCAGGATTGGTGCGTGCAAGCCATGATCGAAGGGTTGGGGCCATCCTTCCTCGGCACCTCGAACTGCCTGATCGCCATGCGTCGTGAGGTGGAGGCCGTGGGGACCAATGCTCATGAGCTTCCCATGGTCTATGCCGCTCTCACTAATAGCGACGAAGAGCTGGCGAGGTCTCCCTACTGCGTACTGTCCGATTGGCAGGAGGACTACGAAGGCAATCTGCGCGTCATCCTGCCCGACACCTACGGCACGACGAACTTTCTTCAGAAGGCCCCCGACTGGGTATCCTCCTGGACCGGCATCCGCGTCGACTCCAAGGATCCCATCGAGGGCGGCGAGGAGGCCATCGAATGGTGGCGGGAGCGAGGGCAGAACCCGCGTGATAAACTCGCCATCTTCTCCGATGGGCTCGACGTGAATGTGATCGAACGCATTCACCAGCATTTTCGGGGCCGCATGCGCATCGGTTACGGATGGGGCACGCTGCTCACGAACGATTTCCGCGGGCTGGTTCCCGAGGGCGGGCTGGATCCCATTTCGATCGTCTGCAAGGTCATCTCCGCTGACGGCCGTCCGACCGTCAAGCTTTCGGACAACCCGACGAAGGCCCTGGGTCCCGAGGACGAGGTCGAGCGTTACAAGCGCGTGTTTCATGTGGGCACGCAGACAGCGCAACCAGTTGTGGTATGAGGCAATGAAGGTCGATTTGAACAGCGATATGGGCGAGAGCTTCGGGGCATGGTCGATGGGCGACGACGAGTCGATGCTGGATATCGTCTCGTCGGCAAACATCGCGTGCGGTTTCCATGCCGGTGATCCGTCCACCATGTTCCGCACGGCGGAGATCGCCAAGCGTAAAGGTGTGGCGATCGGTGCGCATCCCGGCTTCAACGACCTGCACGGCTTCGGCAGACGTATGATCCGTGGTGATTCCCCCGCCGAGATCGAGCGCATGATCGCCTACCAGATCGGCGCCATGCAGGCCGTTGCCGCGCTGGTCGGCCATAAGGTCACCTATGTGAAGGTCCATGGCGCGCTCAACAATATGGCAAACGAGGAGGAGAGCTTGGCGCTCGCAATCGCTCGCGCCATCAAAGGAGTCGATGCCAGCCTCATCAACGTGTGCATGCCGGGCCTTCTGATGGAGAAGGCATCGGACGCCATCGGAATTCCGGTGGTGCGGGAGTTCTTCGCAGATCGCACCTATGAGGACAATGGTTCGCTGACCAGCCGCAAGAAGCCAGGTTCCGTTCTGCACGATGCGGACGCGGCGGCGGAGCGTGTGCTGCGCACGTTGCAGGACAGGGCCGTCGTCACGACGTCGGGAAAACGCATCCCCATCGAGATCGATACAATCTGCGTGCATGGCGACGAGCCGAGCGCTGTCGCGATGGCGCGCACTATCAAAGCAAAACTTGAAGCCAACGGCATCACCATCGCTCCTTTCTCCGGAGCGTAGGCATGGCATTCAAGGACCACTTCTCGACGAGGTCGAGCGATTACGCGGCCTATCGCCCGACATATCCGCGCGCTCTCGTCGACTATCTCGCCGGACTCTGCACGCAGACGGAGGTGGCGCTCGATGTCGGTTGCGGCACGGGACAACTCTCGGTGCTGCTCGCCGAGCGTTTCAGCCGGGTGGTCGCTACCGATGCGAGTGCGCAGCAGATCGGGAAGGCCGAAGCCCATGAGCGCGTGGAGTATCGTGTGGCACCGGCGGAACAGAGTGGTCTTTCCGCATGCTCGGCCGATCTGATCACGGCGGCGCAGGCGGCGCATTGGTTCGATCTGAACACGTTTTATGAGGAGGCGCGCCGTGTCGGAAAGCCGGGTGCGGTGCTGGCGCTCATTACTTATGGCGTGATACAGGCCGATCCTGAGATCGCCCCTGTCATTCAGCACTTTTACAGGAGCGTCGTCGGCGCTTATTGGCCGCCAGAGCGCCGTCACGTGGAAGAGGGATATCGCTCCTTCGCTTTTCCATTCGAAGAGTGGGATACGCCGCCGCTGGCGATCGAAGTGCAGTGGCAGGCCTCCGATCTTATCGGCTATGTCGGCACATGGTCGGCCGTTCGCGGGCTCGAGAAGGCGCAGGGACGTGAGCCTCTCGAGCGATTCCAGCGCGACCTCTTGAGCCGGTGGGGCGAGTCTCAGCGCCGGCGCATCATTCGCTTTCCCCTATCTTTGCGTGTCGGGCGGATGTGATCGATCCGTCTTGAACGCATTCGCGAGGAATGGCCTGAGTGCGGAGAGCGTCTCTTCAGGCGCCTCCTCGGCGAGGTAGTGGCCGCAATCGATCCCGCGGCCTTCCACGTGGTCGGCCCAGTCGCGCCACACCGCCAGAACGTCGTACCAGCGTTCCAGGCCGTTCCGCAGCCCCCAGAGCGCCAGGACGGGGCAAGCAATGCGTCGTCCGGCTCTCAGGTCGGCCTCGTCGAGGTGCATGTCGATGGTCGCACCCGCGCGGTAGTCCTCGCACATGGCATTGATCGTGCGAGGATCGGAGTAGCAGCGCCGATACTCTGCCAATGCCTCCGCTTCGAACAGGTTGCGCCCGCGCCGCAGGTAGAACGTGTCGGGGTCGGCGGAGATCAGGGTTTCGGGAATGGGATGCGGTTGCGCAAGGAAGAACCAGTGCCAGTAGCCCATGGCGAATGCCATGTCGGTGCGCCGGAAATGCTCATAGGTCGGCAGGATGTCGAGAACGGACAGGGCGACGATGCAGGCTGGATGATCGAGTGCCATGCGATAGGCGCAGCGCCCGCCGCGGTCGTGGCCGACCACGGCAAAGCGGTCGAAGCCGAGGGAGCGCATCACCTCGACCATGTCCCGCGCCATGGCGCGTTTCGAATAGGGGGCGTGATCGGGTGCGGTCGGCGGTTTGGAACTGTCGCCGTAGCCGCGCAGATCCGCGCAGATCACCGTGTACTCTTCGGCGAGTCGCGGAGCGATCCGGTGCCACATGACATGCGTTTGCGGATGCCCATGCAGCAGCAGGACGGGGGGGCCATCGCCTGCATGACGGAGATTGATGATTGCCTCGGAGGCTTCGATCCGGCAATGCGTGAAATTCTCGAACATGGACCGAATGTCCTACACATCCGCCTGAGCCTCCAGCCCTACCAAAGCAGGCGGGGACAGATCGCAGCCTATCAAATGCCCGTCTCGCCTGCCTGGGAGCGCGTGCCTACCAGGAGCGGCGCGCTCCGTTGTCGATATGGATGATTCCGTTGCGATATCTCTTGAGCCCGCCGACCTCTGGTCGCGCGCTCAAGTAGGCCATGATGTCGCGCGCGCGTGCTTTCACTCTGAAATCGATGGCGCGGCATGACAGGTGGAGAGAGTGGCGTGCGCCACCCGCGCGCCGGTTCCGATTCTGGCTCCGATGGGTGGATTCGATGCTGACAGGACCGAATTTGGCGGCGAGATCGGCAATTACGGCCAGGAGGTTGCCTGGCAGACACCGGGTGGGGGCCGTAGCGCGCAGCTTGATCGTCCCCTGGGATACCAAAGAGGCAAACCGAGGGGGGGCGAGAGTGCCCGCATCCGGCAGGCTGCCTGTGGCTGCTGGATCGGTGATCCGGTCGTTGGAGGGAAGGCTCGTATACTCGACCTTGGGAAGGGGCTTGGGATGAGCTCTGGTCTTCGAATGCGTTCTGGTCCTGGGGGGAGCTTTGGAGGGCGCGACGCTCGCGGAGGAAGGAGCGGCACTCGAGAGAGGAAGCGGGATCACGATCCCATTCGGCTGCGGATATGGGCTCTGTGCATTTGCCGAATTTGGCAGAAGGGCTGCCAAGCAAGCGCCGGTCACGAAGGCAAGCCAAGACCTGCGACGAACATTCAATTCGGTGCTCATCGGGTTCTCCCCGTTCTGAGCCCCCACTTGAGGGAACGCCGGTGGATGGTCCTCCCAACGGCAGTCGTGTTTATTGGCCAGTAGACTGGCAGGTGCGGTGACCGCTTGAGGGGAAGTACCTATGCAACGGCCTAGTTGAGGCAAGGGTAAGATGGGATAATTTGTCTGCCCAAAAGGATTATAGGCCGATGAAACCCTTATTTTGCAAGCAATCTAGTCCCCAGTATTTTTCATGCTTTGATGTTACATGTTGCGTTTCTTGAGGCCTTGCAGGGTTGATTTGCGATACACATATCATGTTGCGAGCCGTAACATCGGCCACCGGAGACTGGAATGTCTGCTGTGCGTAGCGACTTTTTTGAAGCCATCAAAGCTGCCGGCCCGAGCCGGGAGGACGCCCTTGCGCGCATCGCGCTTATGGCAAAGCTGATGGACAGCGCCTTCGTCATCCCCGGTCTGAACCGCCGGGTCGGGTTCGATGCGGTGCTCGGTCTCGTGCCTGGCGTGGGCGATGCCATCTCGGCCGCCCTGGCGAGCTACATCATATGGGAGGCGCGCCAGCTCGGGCTCCCGCGCTGGAAGATCGCCCGCATGATCGGCAATGTGGCCGTGGATATGGCGCTCGGCTCCATACCCCTGGCCGGCGACGTGTTCGACGTGTTCTTCAGGGCCAACGAACGAAATCTGCGGATCATCCATGACCACCTCGGCACGCCCAAACGAGGACCCAAGGTGATCGACGGCACGGCGGTGCGGCTCGACCAATAACCGTCTCGTGCCAACGGAAAAGCGCGGCTCAGAGCCGCGCTTTCTGCATTTACCGGTGGCTCGAGATGAACTGCTGGAAGCGTTCGGATTTCGGCGCGGCGAACACCTCGGCGGGAGGTCCTTCCTCTTCCACGACGCCCTTATGGAGAAACACCACCCGGTTCGACACGTCCCGGGCAAAGCCCATCTCATGTGTCACGACCAGCATGGTGCGGCCCTCCTCCGCGAGCGAGCGCATCACGCGAAGCACCTCGCCGACGAGTTCCGGGTCGAGCGCCGAGGTCGGCTCGTCGAACAGCATCACCTTGGGATGCATGGCTAGGGCGCGGGCGATCGCCGCGCGCTGCTGCTGGCCGCCGGACAGATGGGACGGGTACTGATGGCGCTTGTCGGCGATGCCGACCTTCGCCAGCAATTCCTCGGCCTCCACGATGCACTCCGCCTTCGGACGCTTCTGCACATGGACCGGCGCTTCGATGACGTTCTCCATAATCGTCATGTGAGACCAGAGATTGAAGCTCTGGAACACCATGGCGACGCGCGCGCGGATGCGATCTACTTGCCGTTGATCCGCGGGTATCATGCCCTTGCGGCTGTGCTTCAACCTGATCGTCTCGCCGCCGATGGTAACGTCGCCGCTATCGGGCACTTCGAGCATGTTGATGCAGCGAAGCATCGTCGACTTGCCCGAACCCGAAGCACCGAGGATCGAGATCACATCACCCTCGTTGGCCTTGAGGGAGATACCTTTGAGAACCTCGAGGGTGCCGAAGCTCTTTCGCAGGTTGCTGATCGAAACAGCGTGAGCGGACTGGGACGACAAGGATGCAACTCCGTTAGACATGCGCGGCCTCCAGGCGCGTTTCCACTGCCGGCGGACGGCGCAGGTGCGGCGACAGCCACCACTCGATGGCCATGATGATGCGGGTGATGATGAAGTTCATGACGAGGTAGATCAGGCCTGCCACGACGAACACCTCCACGGCGCGGAAGGTCTGCGAAATCATCTTGGCCGCCAGGCCCGTGACTTCCATCATGGTGATGACGGAGGCGAGCGATGTGGCCTTCACCATCAGGATGATCTCGCTGCCATAGGCCGGCAGGGCCTGTCGCACGGCGATCGGGAACACGATACGGCGAAACAGGAGAAAACCCGACATGCCGCAGGCGCGCGCGGCTTCCACCTGATTGTAGGGGACGGACTGCAAGCCGCCGCGGATGATCTCGCTGCCATAGGCGGCCGTGTTCAGGGTCAGCGCGAGGACCGCGCACCAATATGGCTCACGGAAGAAACCCCAGAGGCCCAGCTCCTGCAGGGTCGGACGGAACTGCCCGAGACCATAATAGATCAGGAAGATCTGCACGAGCAGCGGCGTGCCGCGGAAGACGAATACGTAGGCCTGCGCCGGCCAGTCGAAGACCTTGATGTTCGACATGCGCATCAGCGCGAGCAGCATGGCGAGCACGGCGCCGAACGCAATCGACGTGAAGGCCAGATTGAGCGTGAGCGGAACGCCGGCGATGAGACGCAGGAACGCTTCCTGCATGAAGGCGAAGTCCATCAGGAAGCCCTCCGCATTCCGCGCATCGAATGGGTCTCCGCACGCTGGAAGAGATAGGTCGAAACCCAGGTGATCAGGAGGTAGAGGATTGCCGCCGTGATGTAGAAATCGAACGGACGGCGCGTCGAGCCCGCGGCGACCTGCGACTGACGCAGAAGCTCGACGAGCCCGGTGACCGAGATCAGCGCGGATTCCTTGAGCACCAGCTGCCAGGTATTGCCGAGACCCGGAATCGCATAGCGCAGAACCTGCGGCGCGATGATGCGCCGGAACATGAGCCAGCGGTGCATGCCGACCGAGCGCGCAGCTTCCAGCTCACCCCGGCTGACGACCTGATAGGCTCCCCGGAAGACCTCGGCCTGATAGGCGCCGGAGACGATGCCGATCGCCAGGGCACCGGTGACGAAGGCGGGCACGCCGATGAAGCCCTCGGCGCCGAACAGGCTGCCGATGGCTCCGAGCGCCGCGCTGCCCCCGAAATAGAACAGATAGATCACGAGCAGGTCCGGGATGCCCCGCAAGACGGTAGTGTATCCGTCCGCCAGCCACCGGACCGGCGCATTGCCGCCGATCTTGCCCCAGGCCACGAATGTTCCGACGACGGAGCCCGCGAGGAAACCGCAGGTGGCAACCGCAATCGTCATGCCCGTCGCCATCAGAAGAGCCCATCCCCAGCCATTGGGGCCGAACCCGACGAGTTCGAAATAGCTCAGTTGTTGCACGCTTTAACTTTCCTGACTGTGCCGTCCTCTAAAGCGGAAGACGAGCCGTTTCCTTTCACATCCGGGATTGCCGGCTATTGCTCCCCAGGCCTGCGGACCGGGGGAGCCGTTCTGGCCGCTCTCTTGTCAGGTTTGCGGCGTCATGTCGATCTTGAACCACTTCTCCGTCAGTTTTTGAATGGTCCCGTCGTCGATGGCCGATTGAATGGCCGTGTCGAACATGCTCTTGAGCTCGGCGTCGTCCTTGCGCAGACCCACGGCCACACCGCGTCCGAGCACGTCGCCGCTCACGGCTCCGCCCACGATCTCCATATCCTTGAATTCCGGCTTCTCCGTCGAGGCTTTCAGGGAGGAGTGCGCGGCGAAGATCGCGTCGATGCGCCCGGCCGCCAGATCAAGATCGTGCTGCTCGGTGGTCTTGTATTCGCGGATCGTGATCGTGTCCTTCAGGTACTTCTCGAGAAACTGGCCGTTGACCGTGGAACTTTGGGTGCCCACGGTCTTGCCCTTCAGGAGCGGCTTCCACTCCTCGATCATCTTCTCGGCGGCTTCCGTATCCTTGTCGAGGCTCAGGCGCTGGCCTGCGCCCGCGAGCTTCTCGAGCGGCGAGCCTTTCATCACCCCCCAGCCATGGGGGCCGGACGCGTAGGGACGCGAGAAGCTGATGGTCTCCAGGCGCTTCTCCGTGATGTTCATCCCGGCCATGATGGCGTCGTACTTCTTGGCCTGGAGGGCGGGGATGATGCCGTCCCAATCCTGGGCCACGATCTCGCACTTCACCTTCATACGGCTGCACAGCTCGTTGGCGAGGTCGATCTCGAAGCCTTCGAGCTTGCCGCCGGGCGCCGTCATGTTCCAGGGCGCATAGGCACCCTCGGTGGCGATCTTCACGGTCTCCCACTTCTTGCCCTGCGCGGCCGCGCCGCCGGCGGCGAGAGCCGTTCCGAGAAGAGCAAGGCCCAGGGCCTTCAGGATTTTCATGGCAGTTCCCTTATGTCTGGCGCGGCCCTTGGGCAGGCCGCTGATTGCACGCGGCGGCGCC
>DASRWK010000540.1:0-2496 GCA_035776715.1 Microvirga sp. | reverse complement strand
CACCAAGGAATACGAGGACCGCTTCATGTCGCCCTTCGTGGCGGCCGAGCGCGGCTACATCGACGAGGTGATCATGCCGCATTCGACAAGGCGAAGGATCGCCCGCGCCCTCGCCATGCTGCGCCACAAGGAAACCGAGCGTCCCTGGAAAAAACACGACAACATTCCGTTATGAGCATGCCGATGCCCTGCGACCGCTCCTGGGTCTCAACCGCCATCCAGATCATCGAGGCGGATTTCAACCGCTCTTCGGATACGCATCTCCTGCAGGTGCCGCTGCCGGCGGTGCCCGGCGTGTCGCTTTATCTGAAGGATGAATCGACCCACCCGTCGGGGAGCCTCAAGCACCGGCTGGCGCGTTCGCTGTTTCTCTACGGGCTGTGCAACGGCTGGATCGGGCCGGACACCACCATCGTGGAGGCGTCGAGTGGGTCGACCGCCGTATCGGAGGCCTATTTCGCGCGGATGCTGGGCCTGCGCTTCATCGCCGTGATGCCGCGCTCCACATCGCCTGAGAAGATCGCGCAGATCGCCTTCTACGGCGGCGAGAGCCATTTCGTGGATTCACCCGCCGCGATGTACGAGGAGAGCGCACGCCTCGCCCGCGAACTCGGCGGCCATTACATGGACCAGTTCACCTACGCCGAGCGGGCCACGGACTGGCGCGGCAACAACAACATCGCGGAATCGATCTTCAGCCAGATGGCGCACGAGGAATACCCGGTGCCACGCTGGATCGTGGTGGGGGCGGGCACCGGCGGCACGTCTGCGACCCTCGGGCGCTACATCCGCTATCGCCGCCTGCCGACGCGGCTGTGCCTGTCCGATCCGGAAGCGTCCGTGTTCCACCGGCATCTGGCGGACCGCAGTGTGTGCAACACCTGCGAGCCGCCTTCCGTCATCGAGGGCATCGGCCGCCCGCGCTGCGAACCGTCCTTCGTGCCCGAGCTGATCGACCGCGCCTATGCGGTGCCGGACGCTGCGAGCATCGCTGCGGCGCGCGTTCTCTCCCGACGCATCGGCCGTTCCTGCGGCGGCTCGACGGGCACCAATCTCTGGGCCGTCGCGCAGCTCGTCGGCGAGATGGTGCAGAGCGGGGAGAAGGGCTCCGTCGTGACGCTTCTGTGCGATTCCGGCGACCGCTACCGCAGCACGCATTTCGACGACGGCTGGCTGCAAGAGCGCGGCATCGACATCAGGCCCGCGGAAGAAGCGATGGAGCGCTTCTTCGAGACCGGAGTTCTCACGCAAGCCACTTGAGAAGCAGCTGCAGATCCGTCTGCGATAGACCGTGCCCGGTGGGCAGCGTCTCGTGCCGAACTTCCGCGCCTGCCGATGACAGCGTTGCGGCAAGCCGCGCCGAATTCTCCGTTGGAATGATCGGGTCCATCAAACCCGAGACCATCAGCACGCGCTTGCCGGTGAGGTCCGTCTTCGGCGCGTCTTGCAGCGGCACCATCGCACGCAGGAGCGCGGCTCCCGCGAGAGCTTCCGGGCGCAGCATCAATATGGCGGCGGCGATATTCGCGCCGTTGGAGAAACCGAGCGCAACCGGAGCCTCGAGACCATAAGCCTCGCGCGCCTCCGCGATGAAATCCGCGAGCTCATGGGTCCGAAGGCGCACGTCCTCCTCGTCGAACACGCCTTCCGTCAGGCGGCGGAAGAAGCGCGGCATGCCGTTCTCCAGGATCTTGCCGCGGGGGGAGAGCAGGGCGGAACCGGGGGAAACCATGCGGCCGGGAGAGATCAGGTCGTTCTCGTCGCCGCCCGTGCCGTGAAGCAGCAGGAGGGGCGGGCGGCCCGGTCCGGTGGCGGGTTCGTAGCGATGGATGAAGGACAATTCTGTCATGGGGAGCTCTGCAGTCTCCCTCCCCTTGCGGGGAGGGAGAGGTGACGGGGGCTTCAGGCGAGCTCGGGCAGATGGGCCTCGATCTTCGGACGGCTCGGCTCGAGGAAGGCCGGGAGCTTCAGTTCGCTGCCCAGCCGATCCTCCGCCTCATCGGCCGCGAAGCCGGGGCCATCGGTGGCGATTTCGAACAGGATGCCGCCGGGCTCGCGGAAATAGACGGAGCGGAAATAATTGCGGTCCTTCTGCTCCGTGGTGTGGATGCCGTACCTGTCCGCGAGCTTTTTCACCATCTCGGCCTGAACCTCATCGTCCGCCGCGCGGAAGGCTACGTGGTGAACCGAGCCGCCGCCCATGCGCCCCGGGAGAAAGCCGCCGACGCTGCGGATGTCGACCGTGGCGCCGATGGCGGCGTCACTCCGGTAGCGCACGAGCGAGCCTTCGCGCGCCGCTTCGCGAAAGCCGAGGACATCCGTGAGGATCGCGCCGGTGGGCTCGCCGTTCTCGACGAGCAGAGTGACGCCATCCAGGCCGCGAATGGCATGCTCGGCCGGAATCTCACCGTTGGACCAGGCCTCCTCGGCACCGGCATTCCGCACACCCACCAGAGACAGGGTTGTGCCGTGCGGGTCCTTGAAAGGAATGACGCT
>DASRWK010000539.1:0-1642 GCA_035776715.1 Microvirga sp. | reverse complement strand
AACGATAAGGCCAAGCTAGTCACCGAAACGCCCTGTGAGGTGCGCGCTCCCGTCCCGCTGCGCGGCATTGACGGACCGGGGCGGAATCCTTACATCATAGTCCAAAATGGAGTATTCCAGTTTGGACACAAAGACTCTTTGCCTAGCTGTTCTGTCGATGGGCGATGCATCCGGCTACGAGATCAAGAAGCGCGTCGAGGAAGTCTTCTCACGCTTCATGGATGTTGCGCCCAGCGGGATCTACGCCGCCTTGAAGCTCCTCGAGAAGGAAGGCTTCGTTTCGGCGCAGGTCGTCGTCCAGGAAGGGCGGCCCAACAAGACCGTCTATACCCTGCTCGAGCGGGGGCGAAATGCCTTGGCCGTCTCGCTCAAGGCCTCGGAGGGGCGGCACAAGATCCGCTCTGAGCTCGTCACGCTGCTGATGTTCGCCGATCTGCTTCCTCCGGCGAAACTGCGCGACGTTCTTGCCCATCGGATCGTGGAGCTCGAGCAGCTCAAAGCCGAGCTGGAAGCGTCTACTGGTGCCTTCCGTCCGGGGCATCGATTCCTGGTGCGCATGGGAATGGAGCTGGCCAATACGGAACTCGCCTTCCTGCGCAAGAATGTCCCGGATTTCTTGGACGAGCTCGGCCGCAACGAGGCCGTTCAAGATAAGAAAACATCCGACAGCCTTGTCGGGTCGGACCTGCTGTAAGGGCATAGCCGTGAACAAGAAAGTCACTGTCGCGCTCGCCGCGATCGGCATCGCTGCTCTCGGAGCCGGGGGCGCACGCTACATGAAGGGCGATACCGCCCAAGCCGTGATGCAGCCCAGCGCGCCTGTGGTAACGGAGCTTGCCGCGAGCGAGACCTTCGCCGTGCGCAGGATGGATCTGCGCTTCACCGTGCCTCTCGCCGGAACTCTGCGCCCCATCGACCAGACGACGCTGAAGTCCGAGGTTGCCGCGAAGGTGTCGGAGGTTCTGGTGCAGGAGGGGCAGCCCGTGAAAAAGGGCGACGTTCTCGTGCGCCTCGACACTGAGGACCTGACCTCCCGTCTGAACGAGCGCGTGGCGAACCTCGAATCCGCCAAGGCCCAGTTCGCCTTGGCGGAGAAGAACCGCTCGATGAAGCTCAGCTTACAGCAGAAGGGATATGCGGCGCAGGCCGCAGTGGACGAGGTCGAGAGTGCCTACCGCACTACGCAGGCGAGCGTGCGGGCAATGCAGGCGCAGGTCGATCTGGCGCGCAAGGCGCTCGAGGATGCTGTCGTCAAAGCCCCCATGGACGGATTCGTGTCCGAGCGGGTGGTCAATCCCGGCGACAAGGTTCCGGTGGACGGGAAGCTCATCGTCGTCATCGACCTGTCGCGGCTCGAGATCGGGGCTCCCGTGCCAACGAACGAGATCGCGCTTGTGGCGGTTGGGCAGAAGGCGCTCTTCCGCGTGCCCGGCCTTGAGGGGCGCGAGTTCACCGGGCTGGTCGAACGCATCAACCCCACCACCAAGGCGGGCTCGCGCTCCATCCCGGTCTATATCCGGGTCGAGAACGGCGACGAGGTTCTGCGCGGCGGCATGTTCGCCTCGGGCGATATCGTCGTCCGGGAGGTGAAGGACGTCGTCGCGATTCCGCTGGACGCGGTGCGCGGTGACCAGAGTCACAG
>DASRWK010000538.1:0-1902 GCA_035776715.1 Microvirga sp. | reverse complement strand
CATCCAGAGGTGAAACGGCGAAAAGCGCATGGCAGCGAATCCCTTCAATGACGGGAACCATCGATAGAACGTCGAACCCGAAACACCAAGTTCCGGAGAACATGGACCTGCCCGGCCCCAAACGAAAAGGGCGGCCCAAAGGACCGCCCCCGATGAGATTGCTTGATGCCCGAGTGATTACTCGGCAGCCTCGACGACCTCTTCCTTCTGGGTCGGGCCGGAATCCTGGCCGCGCGCGTCGACGTCACGGTCGACGAACTCGATCACGGCCATCGGAGCGTTGTCGCCGTAGCGGAAGCCGGCCTTCAGAACGCGGGTGTAGCCGCCGTTGCGGTCCTTGTAGCGGGCGCCAAGAACGTCGAACAGCTTCTTCACCATGGTCTCGTCGCGCAGCGCGGACATCGCCTGGCGGCGGGCGTGCAGGTCACCGCGCTTGCCGAGCGTGACGAGCTTCTCGACGACCGGACGGAGGTCCTTGGCCTTCGGAAGGGTGGTGACGATCTGCTCGTGCTTGATCAGCGCAGCCGCCATGTTGGCGAACATTGCTTTGCGGTGCTCGGTCGTGCGGTTGAAGCGACGACCACGGAATCCGTGACGCATTGGCTCTCTCCTTGATCTTGCGGCCGCCGTGCCAAGGAACGGCCGTCTCTCTTATGATCCGCCGGGACAGGCGGGGCAGACCTGAAGCCGCCTTCCATGCGAAAAGGCGGCTTCAAGAAACTCAGTAGTGCTCTTCGAAGCGCTTCGCGAGATCTTCGATGTTCTCCGGCGGCCAACCCGGCACGTCCATGCCGAGGTGCAGGCCCATGCCGGCCAGAACTTCCTTGATCTCGTTGAGCGACTTGCGGCCGAAGTTCGGAGTGCGGAGCATTTCCGCCTCGGACTTCTGGATCAGGTCGCCGATATAGACGATGTTGTCGTTCTTCAGGCAGTTCGCCGAACGGACCGACAGCTCGAGCTCGTCCACCTTCTTGAGCAGCGCCGGGTTGAACGGAAGCTGCGGTGCAGCTGCGGCCGTCTCTTCCTTGCGCGGCTCTTCGAAGTTGACGAAGACCTGGAGCTGATCCTGCAGGATGCGGGCGGCATAGGCCACGGCATCCTCAGGCGTCACGGCGCCGTTGGTCTCGACCGTCATGATGAGCTTGTCGTAATCGAGAATCTGGCCCTCGCGGGTGTTCTCGATGCGGTACGACACCTTCTTCACCGGGCTGTACAGCGAGTCGACCGGGATGAGGCCGATCGGAGCATCCTCGGCGCGGTTGCGCTCCGCCGGGACATAGCCCTTGCCGGTATCGACCGTGAACTCCATGCGGATCTCGGCACCGTCGTAGAGGGTGCAGAGAACGAGCTCAGGGTTCAGGATCTGCACGTCACCGACCGTGTTGATGTCGCCAGCGGTCACGGCTCCGGGACCCGTCTTGCGGAGCGTCATGCGCTTCGGACCCTCGCCCTGCATCTTGATGGCGATTGCCTTCACGTTCAGGACGATATCCGTCACGTCCTCGCGGACGCCCGGGATGGACGAGAACTCGTGCAGCACGCCGTCGATATGGATCGACGTCACGGCGGCGCCCTGGAGCGACGACAGGAGAACGCGACGCAGCGAATTGCCGAGCGTCGTGCCGAAGCCACGCTCGAGCGGCTCGGCCACGACCGTCGCAATGCGCTTCGGATCGTCACCGGGGGCGACTTCGAGCTTGTTCGGCTTAATCAGCTCTTGCCAGTTCTTTTGGATCACAACCACACCTCTTGAGGTACGGCTTGAAGGGAGGCATCAGGCCGCCCTTTAAACCGGAACGCGCGTGGGCGGGGACCCACGCGCCGGATGATCTTGATTAGACGCGGCGACGCTTGCGCGGGCGGCAGCCGTTGTGCGGGATCGGCGTCACGTCACGGATCGAG
>DASRWK010000537.1:0-1857 GCA_035776715.1 Microvirga sp. | reverse complement strand
CCGAGGCGCAGGCCGAGGAGGAGCGTGAGGAAGAGCGCCGCCGCAGCCGCCGCCGCCGGTCAGCCCAGCGCCGCGCGAGCAGTCACGATACGGTTGTCTCCTCCGAAGCCGAGGCCGGCGCGGACGGGAGCGCCGAGGCCCAGGCTCCCGCAGAGGGCACGGAGGACACCATCGACCTGATCGCCGCCGCAGGCGACTTCGAGCCGGTCTCGGGCGACTCCGTCGAACCGGCCCAGGTGAGCGAGAGCTCTCAGGAGATGCAGGCCGCCGATGGCCAAGAGGCCCCGGCTGAAGCTCCGGAGACCGGGTCGCAGGAGACCGGATCCCAAGAGGCCGAGGCTCCGGAGACCGGGTCTCTGGAGACCGAGGCTCCGGAGGCTGGAGCCCAGGAGGAGGCCGTGTCCGAAGGGACCGCCTCTGACGAAGCCGAAGCTGACAGCGACGAGGACGAAGAAGACCACGACGACGAGCACGCTGAAGGCGAGGACGAGGATCACGTCGAGCAGCTCGGCGGCGGCGATGCGATGGAGGACGTTCCCCAGCGCCGCGTTCCGCGCAAGCAGTACAAGATCCAGGAAGTCATCAAGCGCCGCCAGATCCTGCTGGTTCAGGTCGTCAAGGAGGAGCGCGGCAACAAGGGCGCGGCCCTGACCACCTATCTGTCGCTCGCCGGCCGCTATTCGGTGCTCATGCCCAATACGGGGCGTGGCGGCGGCATCTCGCGCAAGATCACGAACGCCGCCGACCGGAAGCGCCTGAAGGAGATCGCCCAGGAGCTGGAGGTGCCCGAGGGAATGGGCATCATCCTGCGCACGGCCGGCGCCTCGCGCACCAAGCCGGAAATCAAGCGCGACTACGAATATCTGATGCGCCTGTGGGAGAGCGTGCGCGAGCTGACCCTCAACTCCTCCGCTCCTGCGCTGGTCTATGAGGAAGGTTCGCTGATCAAGCGCGCCATCCGTGATCTCTACAACAAGGAGATCGACGATATCCTTGTCTCGGGCGAGGAAGGCTACCGCGAGGCCAAGGATTTCATGCGCATGCTCATGCCGAGCCATGCCAAGATCGTCCAGCCCTACCGCGAGCCGCAGCCGCTCTTCGCCAAATACGGCGTCGAGGCCCAGCTCGACGCGATGTTCTCGAACGTCGTGACCCTGAAATCCGGCGGCTATCTCGTCATCAACCCGACGGAAGCGCTGGTTTCCATCGACGTGAACTCGGGACGATCCACCCGCGAGCACAACATCGAGGACACGGCCCTTCGCACGAACCTCGAGGCGGCGGAGGAAATCGCCCGTCAGCTACGCCTGCGCGATCTTGCCGGCCTCATCGTCATCGACTTCATCGACATGGAGGAGAAGCGCAACAACCGCGCCGTCGAGAAGAAGCGGAACGAGTGCCTGAAGAACGACCGCGCCCGCATCCAGGTGGGCCGCATCTCCCCCTTCGGCCTGCTCGAGATGTCGCGTCAGCGCATCCGCACGGGCGTGCTCGAATCCTCCTCGGTTCCCTGCCCGCACTGCGCCGGCACCGGCTTCGTCCGTTCGACGCCGTCCGTTGCGCTCCATGTGCTGCGCTCGATCGAGGAAACCCTCATCAAGAATTCCAGCTACAACCTCATCGTCCGCACGCGGATGGAGGCGGCCTTCTACATCCTCAACCAGAAGCGCGTACACCTGCGCGAACTGGAGACCCGCTTCGGAGTGGCCATCTCCGTCGTGGCAGACGACACGCTCATCGGCACGACGAACTACGTGATCGACCGGGGCGAGCCTGCGCTGCGCCTCGAGCACAAATCGGCCGCCACCGGCATCCAGATCGACGCCATCGCCCCGATCGATGTCGTTGAGGAGGCTG
>DASRWK010000536.1:0-7259 GCA_035776715.1 Microvirga sp. | reverse complement strand
GGGTCTCGATCTCGGCCTTCGGCAGGCCCGCGACGCGCAGGGGCGAGGCGATGTTCTCGTAGACGCTCAGCGAGGGATAATTGATGAATTGCTGGTACACCATGGCGACGCTGCGCCACTGCACGGGCCAGCCGGTCACGTCCTTCCCGTTGACGAGAACGCGGCCGCTCGACGGCGCATCGAGACCGGCCATGAGCCTCATGAGAGAGGTTTTCCCCGCGAGCGTCGCACCCAGGAGGACATTGAGGGAGCCCCGCGCCAGAGTCATGGAGACGTCGTCGATGTGCATCGACGCTCCGACCTTCTTCGACACTCCTTCCAGAACAAGCGTCATCGGCACTCCCTTGAAGCCACGCCGGAGGTGGCGGCGTTGCGCATGAACAGGTCGAGGGCCTTGATCTGCGCACCCGAGAGCCGCAAGCCCAGCTTGCTGCGCCTCCAGAGCACGTCATCGGCCGTGAGCGCCCATTCCCAATCCATGAGGTATTGAACCTCGCACTCCGTGAGCCCGCTGCCGAAGTCCTGGCCCAGGTCGCGAATGGACCGCGCGCTGCCCAGCACGTCCCTGGCTCGCGTGCCGTAGGCGCGCACGAGGCGGGCGACCAGGGCACCCTCCATGAAGGGATATTCGGCACAGAACTCGTTCACCAGGGCATCGTAGCCCGTCCGTGGGAAGTCGCCGCCCGGCAACGACGCTTCGCCTGTCCAGGAAGGCTTGCCCGCCGCCGGGAGATGAGCCGTCAGCTTCTCGAGAGCGGCTTCGGCAAGACGGCGATAGGTGGTGATCTTGCCGCCGAAGATGGAGAGCATCGGCGGCTGACCGCTCGGCGCGTCGAGCACCAGCACGTAATCCCGCGTGGCCTCCTGCGCCTTCGACGCACCGTCGTTGTAGAGCGGGCGAACGCCGGAATAGGTCCAGACAACGTCCTCCCGGCGGACGGGTTCCTTGAAATACTCGCTCGCCGCTGCGCAGAGATAGAGGATCTCTTCCTCGGTGGCCTCCACCTGGGCCGGATCGCCCCCATAGTCCCGGTCGGTGGTGCCGATCAGCGTGAAATCGTTCTGGTAGGGAATCGCGAAGACGATGCGATCGTCCCTGTTCTGGAAGATGTAGGCGCGGTCGTGCCGGAACACCTTCCTCACGACGATGTGGCTGCCTTGCACGAGACGCACCGACGCGGGACTGTTCGACTGCGCGACGCCCTTCAGGACGTTTTCCACCCAGGGGCCCGCGGCGTTGACCAGCACCCTCGCCCGGGTACGATCCTGGCGTCCGGTGCGCGTGTCTTCGGATGTGACGATCCAGTGATCACCGCCGCGCTCGGCCCTTACGACCCGGGTGCGTGTCCGGATCTGCGCCCCCCGCTCCGCGGCGTCCCGCGCGTTCAACACGACGAGGCGTGAATCCTCCACCCAGCAATCGGAATATTCGAAGCCCCTCACCAGGTCCGGCTTGAGAGGGGCTCCCGCCGGGTCCCTCCGCAGATCGAGCGTCCGGGTCGGCGGAAGGAGCTTTCGGCCGCCGATATTGTCATAGAGCGCCAGGCCGAGGCGCAGCAGCC
This sequence comes from Microvirga sp., assembly GCA_035776715.1. Lineage (GTDB taxonomy): Bacteria > Pseudomonadota > Alphaproteobacteria > Rhizobiales > Beijerinckiaceae > Microvirga. Next base: position 5,697 of record DASRWK010000536.1, on the reverse strand, counting down.
ATTGCGGCCGCAATCCCCGGTGATGGGGCAGAACGAAGCGAAGCGGCCAGACGATGTGGGGCGCGATCGCCCAGAGCACCTCGCGCTCTATGAGGGCCTCGCGAACGAGCCGGAATTCATAATGTTCGAGATAGCGCAGGCCGCCGTGGATCAGCTTGGTCGAGGAGGAGGAGGTGCCGCTCGCAAGATCGCTCTGCTCGAAGAGGATCACGGAAGCACCGCGGCCGGTCGCATCCCTGGCGATCCCGCACCCATTCACGCCACCACCGACGATCGCGACGTCGAACGTCGCCCCCTCGAGCGAGTCCACTGGCGTTCTCCCGGCTCCCGGCCCCCGGGTATGTTTTCGTTTTTATGTTCGTTTGAGGCTACTCACTCGCCGAAACGAAAGCAAGTCCTCCTGAAGAAACTAGGTCTCGGAGGTCGAAAGTACAGCCGCAGCCCGTCAGGCGACGGCCGGCTCCCCCGCCTGTTCGCCGAACCGCCCCACCTCGACCACCTGGACCTGGGCCGCCTCGCACAGCTCGCGCAATGGGGGAGAAACAAGCGCGTCGGTCACGAAGATGTCGACCTCCCGCAGGTGGCCGATCCGAACCGGCGCGGACCGCTCCGTCTTCAGGTGATCGGCCACGAGAACCACTTTCCGGGCGTTGTCGATGATCGCGCGGGATACCCTGACCTCGCGCACGTCGAAATCCAGGAGCGAACCGTCCTCGTCGATGGCCGAGGTGCCGATCACCGCATAATCGACCTTGAACTGGCGGACGATGTCGACCGCCGCCGCACCGATCACGGCGCCGTCCGCGCGCCGCACGGGCCCGCCGGTGACGATGACGTCGATCTTGGGATGGCGGTAGAGAAGATTGGCGACGTTGAGGTTGTTGGTGATGACGAGCAGGCCCTCGTGATCCTGCAACGCCCGCGCCACCTCCTCCGTGGTCGTGCCGATATTGATGAAAAGAGAACTGTTGTTGGGAATGAGGCGGGCCGTGGCGGCGCCGATCGCCTGCTTCTCCGCCAGCGCGATGAGGCGTCGCGCCTCGTAGGCCACGTTCTCGACACCCGACGCGATGATGGCGCCTCCGTGAACCCTCGTCATGAGCCGCAGCTCGCAGAGTTCGTTCAGGTCCTTGCGGATCGTCTGCTGGGTGACCTCGAGCCGGGCAGCCAGATCGTCCACATTGACCCGCCCCTGCCGGCGAGCGAGATCGACGATTTCCTGCTGACGGGGCGTGAGCGTCGGATCCATGGTCTGGGTCTTCGCCTGCGTATCGCTTCGAACATTAAGCGAATTCGAATCGAAACACCCGCAGCCTCGGCAGTCAAGACCATGTTTCCTGTCCGGAAACGGGCGGATGCGGTTCACCCTGCCGCACGCGGCTCCGTCACTGGCAGGATGCCGGCGAACGGGGCAAGGCTCGCACGGCCTCAGAACTCCGAGGCCTTCGAGCTTGCCCTGACCGGCCACGAGGCAAGCAACTCGGTCATCTGCGCCGCAGGCATAGGCTTTGCATAGAAATAGCCTTGGGCGCTGTGACAGCCCATCTCGCGCAACCGCAGCGCTTGCCCTTCCGTTTCCACGCCCTCTGCGGTGACGTGCAGGCCAAGGCTGTGGCCGAGGCCGATGACGGCCGCCACGATGGCGGCATCATCCCCGTCATGTTCCAAATCGGCGACGAAGCTGTGGTCGATCTTGATATGGTCGACGGGGAACCGCTTGAGATGCGTCAACGATGCGTAGCCCGTTCCGAAATCGTCGAGCGCGATCTGGACGCCGTGTTCGTGAAAACGTTCCAGAATATGCGACACCATACCGAACTGTCCGTCGAGCAGGACCCTTTCGGTCACCTCGACCTCGAAACGGGCTGCCGGAACCTTCACCAGATTGAAGATGCGGATCACCTCATCGGCCAGGTTCGGCTGGCTGAACTCCGCGGACGAAAGATTGAAAGCCACCCGGCCGAACTCATGCCCTGCTTCCAGCCATCGGCGCATATCCGATGCGAGCTTCCCGATCAGCCTCTTCCCGATCACAGGCGCCAATTCAGGGTCGTCGAAGATCGCCCCGAATGCGCTGGGCGTGAGAACGCCTTTGCCCTTGTGCAGCCACCGGGCAAGCGCCTCGAGGCCGACGATTTTCCCGCTCGAAAGGCAGATCTTCGGCTGGTAGAAGGGCACGATACGGTCATGAGAAATTGCCTCCCGCATGTCCCGCCCCAGCGCCAACCGGTGCTCCGTGAGCAGCCGCATCCCGGGATCGTAGGTCACCACGCGGCCTCGTCCCTCCGCCTTGGCGCGGTACAGCGCGATGTCGGCATCCTTCATGAGCTCCACCGGCTCGAAATCATGATCCGGATAGGCGGCCACGCCGATGCTGGCCCGGCTCATCAGGGTTCGTCCTGCATACGTGAACGGCTGACGCAGCCTCCTGAGGATGATTTCTCCCAGATTGGCTGCGTGGCTCAGCCGCAACGGCTCTACGACCACCACGGCGAATTCGTCTCCGCCAAGCCGGGCGACCGTGTCCTGCTCACGCATCATCCCTGACAGGCGATCCGCCGTTTCCTTCAAGAGCATGTCGCCGGCGTCATGGCCGAGCGTATCGTTGACATCCTTGAAATCGTCGAGGTCGATCATCAGCAGACTGACACTGGTGCCGTTCTGCCTGGCCTCCCCGAGAGCCTGTTCAAGGCGGCGCTGCAAAAGGACGCGGTTTGGCAACCCGGTAAGTGCGTCGTGATTGGCGGACCGCCACACCTCCTCCTCCGCCGCCTTGCGATCCGTGATGTCGAACGTGACGCCGACCACACGATTGGGACCCGCCCGTTCGCCGCGCGAGGCCAGCCACAGCGTCTTTCCGTTCGGAAGAGTGTACCGGAACTCCATGGTGTCGCAGCCCGTCGCGCTGATCTTCTCGATGAACTGATCCCGCGCGAGCCGATCCTCAGGCGGAACCCGCTCGAGGAACTCCGATAAGGGACCGGAGCCGATCCCGAACAACTCGATGGAATTGACCGAGCGCGTGACATGGCCCGTGTCGAGATCGTTCTCCCAGGCGATCATGCGCCCTGCCTGCATGGCGAGCTTCAGGCGCTCTTCAGTCGCGAGGAGCGCATCCTCGGACAGCTTGCGCTGTGTCACGTCCTGAATGAGCCCGACCTTGCGGATCGGCTGCCCGTTCCCGTCGAGCACCGTTCTGGCGGTGGATGCGATCCACCGCACCTGTCCATCATCCCCGCGAACGATCCGGAATGTGCCGCTGTATCGCGGGCCTTTGCCAGGCACGTCGACGAAGGCCTTGCCTGTGACGTCGGCAAGATCGTCGGGATGAACCCGCTCGAAGAAGCGCTCAGCGGCGGCGGGAACGTCCGGAGAGAGGCCCAGGATGCTCCACATCTCGGCGGTCCATTCCACCGAGCCGGTGACGAGGTCCAGATCCCAGATTCCGGCGGAGGTGGTCTCCGCAGCAAGGCGCAGCCGCTCCTCACTGGTTCTCAACGTGTCCTGAGCCTGCCTTTGGTCATGAATGTCCGTGATCGTCCCGACCCATTCCCGCACCGAGCCGTCGGAATTCTTCAGCGGAATGGCTCGCGACAGGACCCAGCGATACTCGCCGTTTTCATGCCGGACGCGAAACTCCTTCTCGGCCGCGCGGCCCGAGGACCGGGCATCGCGCCAGACCGCCGTGACGGCCTTGCAATCCTCCGGATGGACGACATTCAGCCAGCCATGGCCCTCATACTCCTCGGGTTCCTGACCGCAGAACTCCTTCCAGCCCCATCCTCTCAGGACTGATCCGTCGGGAGAGGCGCGCCAGACTATGGAAGCCGCGGCCTCGACGAGCGCACGATAGCGCTCCTCGCTTTCGGTCAGGGCCTGCTCGGCTTCTTTCAGGGCATGGATGTCGGTATAGGTGCCGACCCAACGCTCGATTCCGCCCTGTGCGCCATGAACCGGGCTGGCACGGCACAGAACCCATCGATAATCGCCCGAGCGATGAAGGAGCCGGTGCTCGAATTCATAGCCCGATCCGGCCTTGAGAGCGCTCTTCCAGGCTGTGAGAGCGGTCTCTCTGTCGTCCGGATGAACCAGATCGAGCCAGGCTTCTCCAGTATCCGATTGGGACAGGCCGGTGAATTCACACCATCGCTCGTTATGATAGCTCCTGTGTTCGTCAACGCAGAACAGCCAGACCATGTGAGGCACTGCGTCAACGGTGATCTGAGGCGTCGCCGCGCTCGATCGAGCGCGCATATCGGTGAATCTGTCCTGCCCCATCGCTTATAAAGTCTGCCGATTACAAATACGCCACAACAAGACATATTCCGGGAATTCTGGAACGTATCGCATACAACGATAGCTTTCCCAAACTAAAGAAAGGCTGAAAGACGCGGCTGACGGCACGGGAGACCGGGCACCGCCATCGCCGGCTCGGGCGCATTATCGTACGATCCGGAAGAAAGTATTCCGCCGCTGCGGCCGAGATCACGCTGCCGGAGCGGAATAGGCCCGCCGCGGCCAGGCATATCCCATTCCGGTGCGATTGCGTGCGGAACGCGCGGATCGCAGCCCGCGCGATCCTTGAAGAAGGAACTTTCTCTGCTATCCGTACGCTTCTCCGCCTGTATGGCAAATCATCGGCCGGAACCAACCTGGATCGGATGTGGAATGGTCCCGTTCTTCTCACCCTATCGTCACGATTTCGTTCGTGTCGCAGCCTGCGTGCCGCAGATCGACGTCGCAAATCCCCCTTTCAACGGGGAGCGCACGCTGGAGCTTCTTCACCAGGGGGACCGGGAGCGCATCGCCCTCATGGTCTTTCCCGAACTCGGATTGTCGGCCTATTCCATCGACGACCTCCTGCACCAGGACGCGCTTCTGGAGTCGGTCGAGCAAAGCATCGCCCGCCTCGTGGAGGAGAGCACCGATCTTTTCCCGGCCTTTGCGGTCGGAGCGCCGCTGCGCTGGGGGGACCGGCTCTACAATGCGGGCGTCGTGATTCACGCCGGGCGCATCCTCGGTGTCGTTCCCAAGGCCTATCTGCCCAACTATCGGGAATTTTACGAACGCCGCTGGTTCGCGCCGGGCGCTACGATCCGCGGGCAGGAGATCCGCGTTGCCGGGCACACCGTCCCGTTCGGAACCGATCTTCTCTTCCGCTCCACGGGCAGCTGCGGCTTCACCTTTCATGTGGAGGTCTGCGAGGACATGTGGGTGCCTCAGCCTCCGAGCACGGCGGCCGCCCTCGCAGGAGCGGAGATTCTTCTGAACCTGTCCGCCAGCAACATCACCATCGGCAAGGCGGAAGACCGGCGCCTTCTGTGCGGCTCGCAATCCATGCGCTGCATCGCGGCCTATGCCTATTCGGCGGCAGGTCCGGGTGAGTCGACCACCGACCTCGCCTGGGACGGCCATGGCGGCATCTTCGAGGACGGCCTGCGGCTCGCGGAGACCGAGCGCTTCCCCTCGGGCTCCACGATGGCTGTCGCGGATGTCGATCTGGGGCGCCTGCGGGCGGAGCGGATGCGCCGCGTCACCTTCGGCGATTGCGGGCGCGTCCTGAACATCGCTCCGAGCGATTTTCGCACGATTCCACTCACTCTCGACGCGCCAGCGGAATCCCTCCCGCTCCGCCGTCCGGTCGAGCGCTTTCCCTATGTTCCGTCCGATCCGTCGAAGCTCGCCGAGAACTGCTAC
>DASRWK010000535.1:0-2458 GCA_035776715.1 Microvirga sp. | reverse complement strand
TCACCTGCTGATAGGCCCAGTCGAGGTAGAAGTCGGGAGTGGTTTCGCGCTCGCGGCTGACCGGCGTTGCCGGATTGCGGCGGGCCGTCTGGATCTGGCCTTCGGTGAGGAAGCCGGCCTCCACCATGTTGCGCAGGACTTCGTTCGCCCGGCCGCGGGCCGCCGGCAGGTTCACGTGCGGCGCAAATTTCGAGGGAGCCTTGAACAGGCCCGCCAGCATGGCGGCCTCCGCCAGGCTCAGGTCCTTTGCCGGTTTCCCGAAATAGTAATCGGCCGCCGCCACGATGCCGTGCGCGCCGCCGCCCATATAGGCGCGATCGAGGTACAGCTTGAGGATCTCGTCCTTGGTCAGGTGGAACTCCAGCCAGATCGCCAGGAAGGCTTCCTTGATCTTGCGCTCGAGGGACCGCTCGTTCGTCAGGAACAGGTTCTTCGCCAATTGCTGGGTGATGGAGGAGCCGCCCTGGACCACGCCGCCGCCCTGGGTATTGACCACGAGGGCGCGGAGGGTGCCGATGGGATCGATGCCCCAATGGCTGTAGAAGCGCCGGTCTTCCGTGGCGAGGGCCGCCTTGATCATGTAGTCCGGGAAATCCTCGAGCTTGTAGGAATCGTCGAGGTGCAGGCCGCGGCGACCGACCTCCTGCCCGTACCGGTCGAGAAAGGTAACCGCGAGATCCTGGGTTTTGAGCCAGTCGTTCTCCGTTTCACGGAAGGCCGGAAGCGCGAGGGCCAGCATGACGATGCCGCCGACCGCGCCGAGCGTCGTCGCCTCGCTCGTCAGGTCGAGTACAACCCGCAGGGGCCCGCGGAAGCGCAGGCCCTTCATTTTTTCCGAGTAGGTCTCGTAGGCCGAAGCAAGCCCGCGCCCGACCTGAAACAGGAACGAATTCAGCCAAGCGTCCAGCCAGAGCGCGGCACGCTTGATCCGTGTCGAGAGGGGGATGGAGGGTTGCGGGCGCACGTCGGTCCTTCGGGGCGGGTCAGGAAACCTGATATCCTGCTTATGCTCGTTTGGTTCCCTAACGGCAACGTTTGCACGTTACGGAATGCATTATCAACAACTCGCGAACAGCTTGTCGGGTTCAAAATAGATCTACCCCGTCAGGGAAAAAGGTCTGTAGATGTGCGATGTCGCACCCCTCCTTCAAACCGCCGCAAACAGACCCCACAGAAACCGCATGTCCCGAACCGCACCCACACTTGGCTCCCGGCCCGAGGAGCAGCCCTTCTGGCGCGTGAAGACGCTCGAGTCGTTGAGTCTCGACGAGTGGGAGAGCCTGTGCGACGGCTGCGGACGCTGCTGCCTGGTCAAGCTCGAGGACGAGGACACGGGCGAGGTTCTCTATACGGATGTGGCCTGCACGCTTCTCGACGACGGGACATGCCGCTGCCGCGACTATGAGAACCGGCAGGCCAAGGTGTCCGACTGCGTGCGCCTGACGCCGGAGACCGTGCGCGGCCTGTCCTGGCTGCCGCACACCTGTGCCTATCGTCTCGTGGCCGAGGGGCGGGATCTGCCCTGGTGGCATCCTCTCGTCTCGGGAAGTCCCGAAACGGTCCATGCGGCGGGCGTATCCGTGCGGGACCGGGTTGCGGGGCCCGAGGAGGCGTTCAGCCTCGCCGAACTCCTCGAGCGTCTCACCGACTGGCCGATGGAGGAAGTCGACCGCTAGGGAGGACCTCCGGTTCCCCGCTCGACGATGCGCCGCCCATGAAAGGGAGCATCGGGCGGGCCCCGAAAGCGTGATCTCCGGCATCGAAGGCCACCGGACGGGAGCTGTCCTCGCGCTCTGACCGGGGACCTTGCGACCGGCAGGCTGCGACTGTATATCGGGCAGGCGACGCCCGGCTCGCCGGGGTCGTCATGTTGAGGAGGACGTGGGCACCAATGGATTTCGACCCGACAGCACTGCCGCCCTGCTTTGCCACCGGGAAGACCCGTATCCATGCCTGCCTCAATCATCCTCTCCAAACTTTCATGGTCCACGCCTGACGGTCGTGCCCTCCTGGCCGATCTCGAGCTGACTTTCGGCCCGGAACGAACGGGTCTCGTCGGCCGCAACGGCATTGGCAAAACCACGCTCCTCAAGCTGATCTCCGGCGAGCTGCGCCCTTCCGCCGGCACGGTCGCCGTCAACGGCACCCTGGGTATCCTGCGCCAAACCGTTCAGGTCGACCCGGGCGAAACCGTTGCGGACCTGTTCGGCATCGCCGAGGCGCTGGCGCTCCTTCGCCGCGCCGAAAGCGGCGAAGCCACTGCCGAGGAACTTGCGGACGCCGATTGGAGCCTGGAGGCCCGTGTTGCCTCCGCTCTCGGCCGGGTCGGGCTCGATGCGCGCCCCGAAACGCCTTTGGCCGCGATGTCGGGCGGACAAGGCACGAGGGCCCGCCTCGCCGCGCTCATCTTCGCGGAGCCTGACTTCCTGCTGCTGGACGAGCCGACCAACAACCTCGA
>DASRWK010000534.1:0-4483 GCA_035776715.1 Microvirga sp. | reverse complement strand
CGGCACGAGGCCGGTATGACGGTGGGGTTGGTGTTTACTCCGCTGCCACGCGCGTGGCGCGCCATTGGGTGAGCAACGCGCGCAGCGCTGCAGGCTTCAGCGGTTTATTGAGCACGTGGACATGCATGGCGGCGGCGGCGTCGCGGACTGCGGGCGTTCGGTCGGCCGTCACGAGAACTGCGGGCGTATTGACCTGGGTCTTCCACCGTAGAGCCTTGATGAGTTCAAGGCCGTCCGTGTCATCGAGATGGTAATCGGCGATGATCACCTCGGGGAGTGTCTTGCGGCTTCGGAGAACCTGATGGGCCGTTTCGAGGTCCGGGGCTGTCCATACCTCGCAGCTCCAGCCCGTGAGAAGCAGTCGCATTCCCTCCAGAATGGCGGGCTCGTTGTCGATCACGAGCACGCGCAGGCCCGAGAGAACGGTCGTCATGGTCTTCGGAGGCTCGGGGGCGGCAACGGTCTCGGGCAGCGCCGCGACGACCGGCACCTCCACACGGAACACCGAGCCGCGGCCGACCTCCGACTTGAGACTGATCGGATGCTTGAGCACGCGACCGATGCGCTCCACGATCGAGAGGCCGAGGCCGAGGCCCCGTGCCGCCTTCGCCCCCTGATCGAGACGCTGGAACTCGCGGAAGACGATCCGCTGCTTGGAGGGGGGAATCCCGAGGCCCGTGTCCCACACCTCCAGGACGAGATGGGAGCCGCGCCGCCGTGCGCCGACGAGGACTCGGCCCGTCGGCGTGTACTTGATGGCGTTGGAGATGAGGTTCTGCAGCAAGCGGCGCAGCAGGCGCCGGTCGGAGCGGACCGTGAGCGAAGTGGGCACGAAGGTGAGGTTCAGGCTCTTCTCCTTCGCGATGGGATCGAACTCGCGCTGGAGCTGACGGAGCAGTTCGTCCATGCGGAAGCTCGACCATTGCGGCTTCATGGCGCCCGTGTCGAGGCGCGAGATGTCGAGGATCGCTGTGAGGATCTCCTCCACCGCATCGAGCGAGGCGTCGATGTTCTCGGCAAGCGAGGCGTCGCCGGCCTCGCGGTCGCGCTCCACGAGGGAGGTCGCATAGAGACGGGCCGCATTGAGCGGCTGCAGGATGTCGTGGGAGGCCGCGGCGAGGAAGCGCGTCTTGGAAATATTCGCCTCGTCGGCTTCCGCCTTCGCGCTGCGCAGCGCCTCGTTGAGGCGTGTCAGCTCCTCCGTGCGCTCGCGCACGCGCTGTTCGAGGGTCTCGTTGGCGCGGCGGCTTTCTTCCTCGGCCAGGACCGCGTCGGTGACATCCGTGTAGGTGGTGACGTGACCGCCATCGGGCAGGAGGTTCGAGCGGATCTCGATGACCTTGCCGGACGGATAGAGCTTCAGGCGCACCGGTTCCACATCGTGCTGGAAGGAGTGCAGGCGCGCGGCCACCTGCTCGTCGATCTTCCCGGGCCCGTAGGAGCCGCGCGCAGCGTTGTACCGGACGATGCGTTCCATGCCGATGCCGACCTGAACGAAATTGGGCGGCATGTCATAGAGGTCGATGAAGGCCTGGTTCCACGCCAGCAGCCGCAGGTCGCGGTCGATCACCGTGATGCCCTGCTTGGCATAGTTGAGCGCGTGCTGAAGCAGGTCGCGGCTGTGCTGGATCGCGGCGGATGCGTCGTCGAGCAGCTTGAGGGCGGCTTCGGTCGAGACGGTCCGGCGGCGCAGGAGCAATGAGAGCGCGAGGCGCGAGGACGCCGTGCCGATGGCCGACGCCAGCAGGTGCTCCGCATAGCGCAGGAGATGGATGTCGGCCTCGGCCCGGGGCTCCAGGGCCTGCCCCCGGCTGTGGCTGAAGCCTTCGAAGGAGCGCGCCGTGCGTTCCTCGCCGAGATAGCGCGAGACGGTTGCGCGCAGCTCCTCCACGGTCACGCTGGCGCGGAAGAGGCGGAAGCTCGGAGTGGCGGAGGCATGCGGCTCGCCGATGAAGACATTTGCCTGGATCTGCTCCATCGCCGTCACCGGACGCCAGAGCGAGAAGCCGACATAGCAGAGGATGTTGAGCGTCAGGCTCCAGACGACGCCATGAGTGAGCTGGGGCAGGTCCACGCCGAAGAGGGCGGTGGGCTTCAATACCTCGATGCCGAAGGGACCGGATACCACCACGTCCGACCAGAACACACCATCCCAGACGAGGCTCGGAAGGAGGAGTGTGTAGACCCAGGTGAGAAAGCCGACGATGAGCCCCACACTCGCACCGAGCGCCGTGCCGCGCGACCAGATCAGACCGCCGAGGAAGGCGGGGGCCACCTGCGCGACGGCGGCGAAGGAGAGAAGGCCGATCGCCGCAAGCGCCGCCTCGCCGGATGCGCGGTAATAGACGTAGCCCAGCAGGATCACGAGCACGATCGAGATGCGCCGTACTGCGATGACGAAGTTGCCTGGATCGACACCGGCAAAGGCCCGCCGGCGCAGAACGATGGGCATGACCAGATGGTTGGAAATCATCACGGCCACCGCGACGGAATCGACGATCACCATGGCCGTCGCGGCGGAGAACCCGCCGAGGAAGGTCAGAACGGCGATCGTGCCGGCCTGGTCGGCGAGCGGCAGCGCCAGCACGGTCATGTCCCGGTCGATCCCGTCGCTCGGGAAGGTCGCGATGCCTGCAAGGGCAATGGGAATGACGAACAGATTGATGAGGATGAGATAGAGCGGGAACATCCAGGCCGCGCGCTTCAGGTCCCGGATGGAGTGGTTCTCCACCACGGTTACATGGAACTGGCGCGGCAGCAGCAGGGTGGCGCAGCTCGAGAGGAGAATGAGCGTGATGTAGCTGCCGAAGCCCGAGGTCCGCTCGATCAGGCTGTCGGTCGTGCCGAGGGAGATCAGACGCTCCGTAATGCCGGCGTACCCGTCGAACATCACGAAGGTCACATAGCCGCCGACGATCAGAAAAGCGACGAGCTTCACGACGGACTCGACCGAGATCGCCATGATGAGCCCGTCCTGATGCTCGGTGGCGTCCGGGTGGCGCGTGCCGAAGGCGACGGCGAAGCCCGCGAGGACGAGGGCGACGACGAGCGCGAGATCGCCGATGAAGGGCAGGTTCGGCGGCGGCATGCCGTCGGCCTTCGTGATGAATACGTCGAGGGAGGCGGAGACCGCCTTCAGCTGAAGCGCGATGTAGGGAATGGAGCCAACGAGCGCGATCAGGCTGACGATGGCGGCCACACGTTCGCTCTTGCCGTAGCGGGCGGCAACGAAGTCGGCAATCGAGGAGATGTTCTGCGTCTTGGCGATTTGGATCACCCGCTGGACGAGGACGTGCCCCAAGGTGATCACAAGGATCGGGCCGATATAGATCGCCAGGAAGTCGAGACCGGAGCGGCTGGCGAGCCCCACGGAACCGAAAAAGGTCCAGGAGGTGCAGTAGACGGCCAGGGCCAGCGCGGAGATGGTGGAGCGCCATGGTCCCTGAACGAAACGCCTGCCCCCATTGTCGCCCCAATAGGCGACGGTGAACAGGAAGCAGAGATAGACAAGCGCCGATAAGACAACCGCCCAGGTGGCAACCATATGCCCTGAACCCTTACAAGAAAGCTGAAACCAGCTTTACCTCCTGGAAAGGCGGAGCGCCACTGGCAGGACAGCGCAGGCGATCCGGAAGCGGGTCCAGAAAAGGGCGCTGATCCACCCTTGAGGGGAGGAGCCCATCCTGAAACCTTGGCGCTCACGTCCCTGCCTTCCACTCATCCCAGCAAGGGGGAACGGCTCCGGGGCCTATTCTCCACCGTCCGCCCTACCCACTGCCATCACCAATCTTGAGTCCGCGATCCCGATGCCGTGAGGCGCAGCGCTCTTCCGCCGTGGGCGGCCGGGGCAGGCCCGGCCAAGCCGAAGGGGCTGCCAGCCATGAGCATTGGCAGGTATCTCACTCCGAGGGTGTGAAGTGATATTCTGATGCCGCTATTATCGTTCTACGGGAATGAAGATACAAAGGATTTTCATGCTTCAGGAGATCCGCATGATTGATACCCGTACCGCCCCTTATGCCGCGCTGATCCTGCGCGTTTCCCTCGGTATTCTCTTCCTGGCTCACGCCGGCCTAAAGATCGTCGTCTTCACTCCGGCCGGAACGGCCCAGTTCTTCGGAAGCCTCGGCCTGCCGGCCTTTCTCGCCTATGTGGTGATCGTCGCCGAGGTCGCCGGCGGCCTCGCCCTGATCCTGGGCTTCCATGCCCGATGGGCTGCGCTCGCCCTGATCCCGATCCTCATCGGCGCCATCGTCACGGTCCACGGCCCGGCGGGATTCTTCTTCTCCAACCCGAATGGCGGTTGGGAATTCCTGGCCTTCTGGATCCTGGCGCTCGTGACCCAGGCGCTGCTGGGCGAGGGGGCATATGCCATCAGGTCCGGATCGGCGAAGGCCACTCCGGCGTTGTCCATGCACTCCGCTTGAGGGCATGACCATGATCAACCCCATCCCCCATGAGGCCGCCGGAGTTCCAGCAACCC
>DASRWK010000533.1:0-6758 GCA_035776715.1 Microvirga sp. | reverse complement strand
AGGAAGCGGGCCTCGAGCCCCTGGCCAACCTCATCCTCGCCGACCCACAGCGCGACCCCAAGGAGGCGGCTGCCGCCTTCGTGAAGCCGGACGAGGTTGCGACGCCCGAAGCAGCCCTCGAAGGCGCGCGCTCCATACTCGTGGAACGCTTCGCGGAGAACGCGGAACTCCTGGGCGCCCTGCGCGAGATCTACTGGGAGCGCGGAAGCCTCACCTCCAAGGTGCGTGACGGTAAGCAGACCGAGGGCGCGAAGTTCGCCGATTATTTCGATTTCTTGGAGCCTCTTCCCAAGCTCCCCTCGCACCGCATTCTCGCGCTGTTCCGCGGCGAGAAGGAGGAGATCCTCGACCTGCGGATGGAGGAAGACAAGGACGCTGCAGAGCCCGGCTATGTGAGCCGCTACGAGGGCCGCACCGCGCTTGCCTTCGGCATCGCCGATCAGGGGCGTCCCGGTGATAAATGGCTCCTGGACACGGTGCGCTGGGCATGGCGCACGAAGCTGCGCTTCTCCATCGAACTCGACATGAAAATGAAGCTCTGGCAGCTCGCCGAGGACGAAGCCGTCAAGGTGTTCGCCGGGAACCTGCGCGACCTTCTGCTCGCCGCCCCCGCCGGAACGCGCCCGACCCTCGGCCTGGACCCCGGCTATCGCACGGGCGTCAAGGTGGCGGTCGTGGACGCTACGGGCAAAGTAGTGGCGACGGACACGATCTACCCGCACGAGCCGAAGCGCCAATGGGATGAATCCATCGCGGCCCTTGCACGCCTGTGCCGCGTGCACAAGGTGGAGCTCATCGCCATCGGCAACGGCACCGCCTCGCGCGAGACCGACAAGCTCGCGGGCGAACTCGTGGCGAAGCATCCGGATCTGAAGCTCACGAAGATCATGGTCTCGGAAGCGGGCGCTTCCGTTTATTCGGCCTCGGCCTATGCGAGCCAGGAACTGCCCGATCTTGACGTCTCCTTGCGTGGCGCCGTGTCCATCGCGCGGCGCCTGCAGGATCCGCTGGCAGAGCTGGTGAAGATCGACCCCAAGTCCATCGGCGTCGGGCAGTACCAGCACGATCTCGCCGAGTACAAGCTCTCGCGCTCCCTCGATGCCGTGGTGGAGGATTGCGTGAACGCAGTGGGCGTCGACCTCAACACCGCCTCGGCGCCGCTTCTGGCCCGCGTCTCGGGACTCGGCGAGTGGGTGGCGAAGAACATCGTCGAGCATCGCAACGCCAAGGGCCCCTTCAGGACCCGCAAAGCCCTCACGGAAGTGTCGGGCCTTGGTCCGAAGACTTTCGAGCAGGCGGCGGGGTTCCTGCGCATCCCGAACGGAGACGATCCGCTGGATGCTTCCGGCGTTCATCCGGAGTCCTATCCCGTGGTGCGCCGCATTCTCGAGGCCACGAAGAGCGACATCAAGGTTCTGATCGGCAACGGGGGTGTGTTGAAGAAGCTCAAGCCTGAGAGCTTCACGGACGACAGGTTCGGCGTGCCCACGGTGAAGGACATCTTGAGCGAGCTGGAGAAGCCAGGCCGCGATCCCCGCCCTGAGTTCAAGACGGCGACCTTCATGGAGGGCGTCGAGACGATCGGCGATCTGAAGCCCGGCATGATACTGGAAGGGGTCGTGACGAACGTGGCCGCCTTTGGCGCCTTCGTCGATATCGGCGTGCACCAGGACGGCCTCGTTCACATCTCGGCACTGTCCGACACCTTCGTGAAGGATCCGCGCGACGTCGTGAAGCCAGGCGACATCGTGAAGGTGAAGGTGCTCGAGGTCGATATTCCGCGCAAGCGCATCTCTCTCAGCATACGCATGAGCGATCCGGCAGAGAAGCGTTCATCCGGTCGCTCCGATGACAATCGCGGCGCCTTCCAAAAGCATCGTTCTCAGAACGAGAAGAAGGCGGCTGCTCCGGCTGCATCCGGCGGCGCCTTGGCGGACGCCCTGCGCCGCGCAGGCATGGCTTCACCGTCGGGCAAGGACAAGAACGCCCGGCGCTGATCGTCGAAATCAGGGATAGAAGCCGATCAAAAGCCCGCACAGCATCGAAAGGAAGCAGCCGTGCGGGCTCATTCATTACATTTGCGGCAATCCGCGTCAGCGGGAAAAGCGCGACAGCGCGAAGGTGGAGATGTCGATTGAGCTGGCTCCGTCGACGATCTGTTGCGCCGCCACCTCGCCGACCGCGGCAGAATGCTTGAAGCCATGGCCCGAGCACGGCGACACCACGAGAATACGCTCGCTCTCCGGGTGCCGGTCGATCAGGAAGTGGGAATCCGGCGTAACGGTATAAAGACAGGTCACCGCGCGCATGGCGTCGGGGCGAAGACCCTGAACCCGCCCGGCAAGATGCGCCTCGCGCATGGCAGCGGATTCCGCAGGCGTGACGGTACGCTCGACCTCATCGGGATGGACGAAGACGTCATATTGCTCGCCGGCCGTCTTGACGGCGTTGCTTCCGCTCAAGGACGGAAAGCCGTAGAAGAAGTCGTTGGGGCTGGATCCGTGGCACCAGATGAAGACGGGGCTGTTCGACCAATGCCCGGCATAGTCGGGTTCCACCGCGAACCAGTGCATCACCTGACGGCTGGGAGACAAGAGCTGCTCGAACGGCGCACCCAGAAGCGACGGGGCCCAGGATCCGGCGGAGACGATCGCCTGCCCGGCCGAAAGCTCCCCTCGATCGGTGACAATCCGCACGCCGTCACCATCGGGCGAGACGGAGATCACACGTGTGCCAAGCTGCGTCACGGCTCCCATGGCGCGGGCACGCTCGATCTGAACGGCGACGCAACGCTCCGGATCGAGATAGCCGCCGCCCGGCTCGAAATAGGCGATCTCGTGCTCTCCCGCCGTGAATTGCGGGTAGCGCCGGCGGATCTCCGCCGCGTCGAGGATCTCGTGAGGAATCTTGTAGGCCATGGCGGCCTTCCGGGTGCGCTCCAGAAACGCCGCGCGAATGACGCCGCCTGACGCTGGGGCAGCCGAGTCCACGACAAGGCATCCGTTCTGCACGAGAAGCCGCTCACCGGTTTCGGCCTCCAGCTCCTTCCAGATCTCGTTGGAACGCAGCGCAAGCGGCACATAGACCTCGCCCTCGCCGATGGCCTGGCGGGTGATCCGCGTCTCGCCGTGGGTCGAGCCCCGGTCGTGAGGCGGCGCGAAGCGGTCGATGCCGATGGCCCTCACGCCCCGTTTGGCCAGCTGGTAAAGCGCCGCCGAGCCCATGGCACCGAGCCCGACAACAGCAACATCGAAGGATTGAGAAGAGCCCATAGCACAGGAGATCCGTCTGTTTTCCCATTCCAAACAGAATCCCGGTTCCGCCGCAAGTATGGCGCCAGAGCCGAGGGCGTGGGGCTAGGGCTCGTCTTGTGTTGCCCGGCGATCTGCTCTAGAACCGCACCTGTCTCACGGGGAGCCTCACACAGGGCTGAGAGGCGGAAGGCCGCCGACCCGTCGAACCTGATCCGGGTCATGCCGGCGGAGGGAATGAGCATGCGATACCGCAGACGAAACTGCGCCCCGTGCGAGTTGAGCCGCCAGCCCGGCTTGCATCATGCATGGGAGCAATCTTGATGTTACGCCGACTTCTTCTCACTCTCGCCTCACTCTGCCTGGCGGCGAGCGCCGCTTTCGCGCAGAGCAAACCTGTCCTCACGGTCTATACCTATGGTTCGTTCGCCGGAAAATACGGTCCCGGGAAAACCGTCAAGGAACGGTTCGAGGCCTCCTGCGATTGCGAGCTCAACTGGGTCACGGCTGAAGACGCCGGGAGCCTTGTCGGGCGCTTGCGCCTCGAGGGCGCGGATACGAAAGCCGACGTGGTCCTGGGGCTCGACGTGAACCTTGCGGCGGAAGCCAGGGCGCTCAACGTCTTTGCCCCCCATGGCGTGGATGTGAAGGATCTCTCGCTGCCGATCGCGTGGAGCGACGACACCTTCGTTCCTTTCGACTGGGGCTACTACGCCTTCGTGTATGATTCCGACAAGCTGCCCAATCCGCCGAAGAGCCTGAAGGAGCTCGTCGAGAATTCCAACGGTCCGAAGGTGGTGCTGCAGGATCCGCGTACCAGCGCGCCAGGCCTCGGCCTTATGCTCTGGATGCAGAAGGTCTATGGCGATCAAGCAGGCGGGGCCTGGGCTCAGCTGAAGCCCCGCATCGTGACCTTCACCAAGGGGTGGTCGGAAGCCTATGGCCTGTTCCTGAAAGGCGAAGCGGACATGGTGATGTCCTACACCACCTCGCCCGCGTACCACATCGCCGTGGAGAAGAAGAACAACTACAGGGCCGCCATCTTCTCGGAAGGGCACTACATGCAGGTGGAGATCGCCGGCATGACGCGCACGACGAAGCAGCCGGAACTCGCAAAGAAGTTCATGACCTTCGTGCTCAGCGACGCTTTCCAATCGGCCATGCCCGAAGGCAACTGGATGATGCCCGCCAAGGCTCCGGCAGCGGGTCTGCCGGACTCCTTCAAGGATCTGGCGCAGCCTCAGAAGGCTCTGCTCTTCACGCCGGAGGAAGTGCAGCAGAACCGCCGGGCCTTCACCGACACCTGGCTCAACGCCACGGCGCGTTGACCCATCGTCATGCCGCGAAAGCTGCCCCATCCCGGAAGCCTGGTGGCCTTTGCCATCCTGGCCCTGGTTGCGGGCGGCTTCATCGCCCTCGCGGCGGTCGGCGGAGAGAAGCCGGCACTTCTCTCCATCGGCCCTTATCTCTGGCGCGTCCTGGCCTTTTCGATCGTTCAGGCCACACTTTCCACCGTTCTCTCACTCATGCTCGGCATCGCCCTGGCGCTCGCCCTGGCGCGCCGCCGCTTCCCGGGGCGCGGGATGGTTCTGGCGCTTCTCGGCACCACGATGGTGATCCCCACCATCGTGGCGGTCTTTTCGGTCTTCGCCGTCTATGGACGCAGCGGATGGGCCGCCGAGTTTCTCTCACTCCTCGGATGGAAGGGCGGCTTCAGCATCTTCGGCTACCCAGGAATCCTGATCGCGCATGTGTTCCTCAACGGGCCTTTCGTAGCGCGCATTCTTCTCGATTCCTTGAGCCTCGTCCCGGCCGAGCACTGGCGGCTTGCATCGGCTTTCGGATTCTCGCCCGTGCACATCTTCCGCCATCTCGACTGGCCCGTGCTGCGTGCGGAACTGCCGGGGCTTACAGGGCTTGTCTTCCTGCTCTGCTTCAAGAGCTTCGCCATCGTGCTGGCGCTCGGCGGGGGACCGAGCCGGTCCACCCTCGAAGTCGCCATCTACGAAGCGCTCAAGATCGATCTCGACTTTGCCCGGGCGGCTTGGCTTTCGCTGATTCAGCTCATCATCTGCCTGATGCTGACAGGCATCCTCAACTGGGCTCTCAAGAGACCTCCGACCGCTCACACGATCCGGGGCCTGATTCAGCGCCCTGACGCGCGAAACTCAAGCCTGAAGATCCTCGATGCCGTCATCCTCACGGCGGCGGGGCTTTTCATCGCTCCCCTGGCGCTCAGCTTGCTAAGCGGGCTGAACAATATCCTTGACGTCATCGACGCGGATCTGCTGCGGGCTTTCATCACGAGCATAGCGATTGCCGTCGTTGCCGCAACGATCGCCTGCCTCCTCGCCGTTGCGCTTGCTTCCGCCGCGCGCCGGCGGCGCGTCGTTCTCCGCTCCCCGCGGATCGCGGCCCTCTACGACTTCCTTCCCAGTACCCTGCTGGCCGTCCCTCCCTTCGCACTGACGGCGGGCCTGTATCTGATCGTGCGGCGCTTCGTTGATCCTTCGTCCGCAGGCCTCATTCTTCTGCCGCTGATCAACGGACTGGCCGCCATTCCTTTCGCCTACCGCTCCCTCGCCCCTCGCCTGCTGACGGCGGAGGAGCGCTATGGCCGGGTTGCCGCGTCGCTGGGCATCACCGGCGTCGCCAAGCTCACCATCATGGACTGGCCCCTGCTCAAGCGCCCCTTCGGCGCCGCCTTCGCCCTGGCCATGGCCCTCTCCTTCGGCGATTTCGGCATCATCGCCCTCTTCGGCGGGCAGGACCTCGTCACGCTTCCTTATCTTCTCTTCGAGCGACTTGGCTCATACCGTCTCGATGAAGCCTCCGCCATCGGCCTCGTCATCGTACTCGTCGCCTTCCTCCTCGCTCATGTGTCGGGCCGCTTGTCTCATGCTGGTGATTGAAAACTGCCGTCTCACATGGCCTGATTTCACGGCCGATTACTCCATGACGGTGCAGACGGGCGCGCTCTGCGCCATCGTCGGGCCGTCGGGCGGCGGAAAAACCACCCTGTTGCACATGATCGCTGGCTTCGAGACGCCTGAAGGTGGACAGCTCACCTTCGGCGGGGTCGATCTCCGGCCCCTGGAACCGGCGAAGCGCCCCGTGGCGATCGTCTTTCAGGACCACAACCTCTTCCCGCACCTCTCTGCGGCACAGAACGTCGCCTTGGGCATCCGTCCCTCCCTACGAATGTCCGAGGGTGAGGTCCGGCTCATCGACGAGATGCTGGAGGCGGTCGGCCTGAAGGGCTTCGGAGAGCGCAAGCCCGGCGAGATGTCGGGCGGCCAGCGCCAGCGCGTGGCGCTGGCGCGGGCCCTTGTCTCGGGCCGCCCGCTGATCCTCCTCGATGAGCCTTTCAGCAGCCTGGATCCGGGTCTCCGGCGCGATATGGTTCGCCTCGTCGGCGAAGTGCGCCGCCGGCGCCCAGTCACGGTCCTCATGACGATCCATACACCCGAGGACGTGGCCGACCTGGCCGACCAGATGGTGGTCGTG
>DASRWK010000532.1:0-2767 GCA_035776715.1 Microvirga sp. | reverse complement strand
GATGCGGAGGCCATCCACATCCTGCTGACCAGCGACGCCTGGCGTGAGCCCGAAGGCGAATCCGCTGCAGGACATTCCGCCGCATCGACCGCGAGCGATTTGACAAATGGAGTGATGTGTACCAGCATCGGCGTATTATGTTGAGCTTTTCACAATATCGTCGCGGCCTGCTTCGTGCGGGCAACCTCATGGCGGGCTAATAGCCCCGAGCTCGACGTGCATCCGCACCCCGAGTTCGGGGTAGCGCAAGATCCTATACATTCGGACATCTTGTGAGGTCGGATGCTGACGCATCCGGTGCCGCGGTATGCTTCAACACTTCTCCAAACTCATGCTCCGCCTGACGGAGTACCAAGCCGCACATCCGGCAGGCGGGCGCCGCGGGCTGCCGGCTGCTGCCGCAAATGCGGAGCGTAAGCCGATCGGGCCCGAGCTCCCGACGCAAGATCTCAATGTGCCTCCCGCTTCGCCTCTCATCCAGCGCAGAGGAGACTGTGCCATGCAGCAGTCCCCGGACGATCCGCCCCCCAAGCCCGGGCGCCAGGACAATGAGCAGCCTGACGGCAAGGTCGTCCGGTTCACGCCACGGCGGCGCATGGAGCCGGAGAGCAGCCCCGAGCCGCAGGGGCCGGAGGACGACGATCCCGGACCAAGCGCCGCATGACCGGCGCGGTGCCCACAACAGAACAGGAGACCTGACATGACGAAGAAAGCCACCGGCGGCGCCAAGCCGCGCATCATCCTGACGGCAGCGGACCACGAGAAGCTCTCGGTGCTCGCCAATGCCGCCGCGAATACCATGCCCGACGTTGCCGCCGAGCTCGCGGAGGAGCTCGATCGCGCGCATGTCCTGCCCAAAGGACGCCATCCCGTCGACACCGTGTGCATGGGCTGCGAGGTCGATTTCCGCGACGACATGACGGGGCGGGTGCAGACGGTGACTCTCGTCTACCCGAACGAGGCCGACATCTCGAAGGGCAGGATCTCGGTTCTGACGCCCATCGGCACGGCTTTGATCGGGCTTCCCGTCGGCCAGTCGATTGATTGGACCACGCGCACCGGGGAGTCGAAGCGTCTGACGGTGCAACAGGTGCGCGAGCCCGCCCCGGAGCCGCAGCCTGCATAGACGTGCGCGCATCCGCAAAGGAATCCATGCGCCCTGCGATCCTCACCGGCCGCGGGGCTCAATCCTGTTTTGTAATCGACGGAAGTCCTGACAACGGAGAACGGAATGGCCGAAAGCACCCGTCTCAGCGCGATTGCCGCCATCAGCATGCGCCGGCCCGAGATCTCCTACGCGGCGGTCGCCGCCTTCATGAGCGGCAATGCGCAGTCCCGCAAAGCGATCGATGTTCTCGAGGGCGTGTTCCCGCCGGGATCGGTCATCCTTGCCGAGCACGTGCGGGGAGCGCTCCTATGAGGTGGTTTCAGGAGAAGCTCTACGAACATCACAAACGGATGCTCTCCATCGATACCGTGCTTTATCACTGGCGGACGTTGTTCCAGGACGTGCTGATTTTCGAGAACGCGGTTTTCGGAAAGGTGCTGGTGCTCGACGGCATTGTGCAATTGACTGAGCTGGACACCCATATCCGCTGCGAGATGATGGCCCACGTGCCGCTGATGGCCCATGGCTCGGCGCGGAACGTGCTCATTATCGGCGGTGGCGACGGCGGCACCCTGAGGGAGGTGCTGAAGCATCCCGTCGAACGTGCCACCCTCGTGGAGCGCGACGACGAGGTGATCGACCTGTCACGGCGCTTTCTTCCGATGGTTTCGGGAGGAGCATTCGACGATCCGCGGGCGAACACGGTGGCCATGGACGGGACGCAATATGTGACCGAGACCGACGACCAGTTCGACGTGATCATCATCGACACGACGGATCCGGCAGGACCGGGCGAGCCCCTCTTCACGTCGGCGTTCTATCGGGCATGCCGAAGCCGCCTTCGTCCCGGAGGCATGATGGTGGTGCAGAGTGGAGCCCCGTACTTCCGGCCCGACGAGTTGGAGATGGTCTGCGATCGGCTCTCCGGGGCCTTCTCGGGAGTACGCCCGTACCTCGCGCCTGTCCCGGCCTATGCAGGCGGCATGCTCGCGCTCGTCGCATCGGGCGAGTCCCACGACGTGCTGTGTCCTCCGTGCGAGGTTCTGCAGCAGCGCTTCTCGTCGCTTCGGGCTCAGACGCGGTACTACACGCCCGAGGTGCATCAGGCCGCGTTCATGCTTGCCCTCTCGTTCGCTCCTGCCTTACGGCGCGGCAATCCGACATCAGCAGGTCTCCTGAAAACAGGGACGTGAGCCCGTGGGCTGCGGAGCCTGACCGGCCCAGCAGCCCACGGGGACGTCACGCGACTGCAACCGGATCACCGCGGCTCCGCTGCATCGCGGAGCCCGACAGGAGGACACCATGACCATCGTTCCACCGTCTCCGGCGACCCCGCTGCGCAGGATCGATCCACCTAAGTGGCCGAGCCCTTGCGGCTATTCGCACGCGGTTGCCGGCACCGGCACCTTCGTATTCGTCGGCGGGCAGATTGCGACCGACAATGCAGGCCGGGTGACTTCCGTCGGGCTCGTTCCTCAGGCCCGTCAGGCGCTGCGGAATGTGCGGACGGTCCTCGCCGAAGCGGGCGGGGCGCCTGAGCATATCGCACAGATGACATGGTACGTGCTCGACCTGGATTTCTACCGGGCGCGGGAGAGCGAGCTCGGCGCGGTTTACCGCGAGATCATGGGAAGCCATTATCCGGCGATGGTGCTGGTG
>DASRWK010000531.1:0-2180 GCA_035776715.1 Microvirga sp. | reverse complement strand
ACAGGGGCTCGATGGCCTCGGGCGTGACGTCCCGGCCGGTGAAGCCCGTGCCGCCGGTGGTGATGATCACGTCGATGGCGGGATCGGCGATCCAGCCCTTCACCCTGTCGCGGATGGCCTCCACGTCGTCTGGCACGATGGCGCGGTCGCCAAGCCTGTGACCGGCTTTCGTGATGCGCTCGGCGAGCGTCGCTCCCGATTTGTCCTCATCGAGCGAGCGCGTGTCCGACACGGTTAGCACCGCGATGGACAAAGGAACGAAGGTGAGCGTCTCGTCGATACCGGGCATGGAAAGCTCTCGCTTGGTCGGCTGTCATCTAGCGCATCATGCGGAAAAGTGGATCCGGTTTTCCACTGGCATGGTCCTCTGGGTCCGCGTCCACGATGCTCCGGCGCTAGAGGTGAGCACACGAACACCTCCCATGTCATCACCGGCGCGAGGCCCGCCATGACGGGAAGTCCATGCTTCGACCGCTCCCGGATCGGCCGACACCGTCCGAAGGACCCTCCTGCCTTACAATCTCGCCGCCCTGAACGTGTCGCAGGACTGAATCGAGCCGCTCTTCAAGCCCGTCGTCAGCCAGCGCACGCGCTGTTCCGAGGAGCCGTGGGTGAAGGAATCCGGCACCACGCGGCCCTGAGATTGCTTCTGCAGCCGGTCGTCGCCGATGGCCTCCGCCGCGCGGATCGCTTCCTCGATGTCTCCCTGCTCCAGAGATTGCCAGCGCTGGTTGGAATGGTGCGCCCACACGCCCGCCAGGCAATCGGCCATCAGCTCGACCCGGACGGAGAGCTGATTGGCTTCCGTGCGGCTCACTTCGCGCTGACGCTCCTGAACGCGCGGGAGAATGCCGAGAAGGTTCTCGACATGGTGACCGACCTCGTGCGCGAGCACATAGGCATAGGCGAAGTCGCCGCCCGCGCGGAAGCGGCGCTGCATCTCCTCGAAGAAGGAGAGGTCGATATAGACGGTCTGGTCGAGGGGGCAGTAGAACGGCCCCATGGCCGATTGCGCGCCGCCGCAGCCCGAGCGCGTCGCGCCGGAGAACAGCACGAGCTTCGGCTCCCGGTATTGCCGGTTCGCCTGCTGGGGCAGAACGGTCTTCCAGACGTCTTCCGTGTTGCCGAGGATCGCGGCGGCGAAGCGCCCGGCCTCGTCCTGCGGCGTGCCCTGGCGGCCTTGGCTCTGCTGGTAGCCCGAGCCGCCGCCGCTGAGCATCTCGGCGCCGCCGATCAGAAGGCGCGGATCGATGCCGAGCGCCCAGCCGACGAGACCCAGGATCACGATGGTGCCGATCCCCAGCCCGCCGCCTCCGACCATGCCCATGCCGCGGCGGTCTTCCACATTGGACGAGGTTCGAAAGTTGTCCCAGCGCATGTTTCACCTACGAGCCGCAGCACGATTTACCGCACGAGCTTAAGGCATGAATGTATGAACGGGTTCCGAACGCCCTCGGGCGAGGGTTATTCCTTCGCGTCGAGCGCCCGCCTCAGGGACATGAAGTCTCTCCAGCCGAGGCGTTTCTGCAGGGGCTGGCGCAGCAGATAGGCCGGGTGCAGGGTCGGCAGCGCCCGGATTTCCCGCCCGTCCTCGGTCTTGTAGGTGTACCACCGCCCGCGGGTGCGCAGGATTCCGTCCTTCAGGCCGAGCAGGTTCTGGGCCGCGGGGCCGCCCAGGCACAGCAGGAATTCGGGAGCGGCCAACTCGATCTGCCGCGCGATGAACGGCTTGCAGATCGCGATCTCCTGTGGGGTCGGCGTGCGGTTGCCCGGCGGGCGCCAGGGCACGATATTGGCCACATAGACTTGGCTGCGATCGAGGCCGATGGTGGCGAGCATCCGGTCGAGCAGCTGACCCGAGCGGCCCATGAAGGGTTTGCCGATCCGGTCCTCGTCCGCTCCGGGGGCTTCCCCGACGAGCATCACACGGCCTTCCGGATTGCCGTCCGCGAAGGCCAGGTTCTTGGCGGAAAACTTCAGGGCACAGCCTTCGAAGGCCGCGAGGATCGTCTCCAGCTCCTCCAGGGTCCGGGCATGGCGCGCCTGCTCGCGGGCCAGGCTCGCCACCTCGTCGGGCGACCCGGCGGCGGTCTTGGGAAGCGCCCGGGGAGGGGGCGGCGAATTCCGGGATTCGGCGGGGGCGACTGTCCGCTCGGGGACCGGGACTGAGCCCCGGGCGG
>DASRWK010000530.1:0-3295 GCA_035776715.1 Microvirga sp. | reverse complement strand
CGCGGTACGGGCTGCTTCGACGGCGGCGTCCACATCCTGTGCGGTGCCGGAGGCGATCTTGGCGAAAAGCGCGCCATCCACCGGCGAGACCACATCCAGCAGCATGCCGTCGGAGGCGGGCACCTCCTCGCCGCCGATGAGATGCCTGAAAACCATGTGGGGGGCGATGTGCGAGCTGATCTGGTCGTTCACCGGTCTTGGACTCCGTCAATCAATCTGGTTCTGCCCGGCACTGCGGCCAGGAGCTGGCGCGTGTAGGCGTCGTGCGGGTTGGCAAACAAATGCGCGGTTTCCGCCATTTCGACAATTCGACCTTTTTGCATGACCGCTACACGGTCACAGATCTGCGCGGCGACACGCAGGTCGTGGGTGATGAAGAGAATGGAGAGCCCCAGCTCCGCCTGAAGGCCCTTGAGCAACTTCAGGATCTCGGCCTGCACGGACACGTCGAGGGCGGAAACGGCCTCGTCCGCGACCAGTACGTCGGGCTGCATGGCGAGCGCTCGCGCGATGCCGATGCGCTGGCGCTGGCCGCCGGAGAACTCGTGCGGATAGCGCTCGGCCGCCTGCGCGGGAAGTCCCACCTTTTCGAGCAGCGTGCGAGCCTCCTGGAAAGCCCGGTCGGGGGCGACGCCCTGCATGATCGGCCCCTCGGCGACGATGTAGCCCACCTTGCGTCTCGGATTGAGCGAGGCGAAGGGATCCTGAAACACGATCTGGATCCTGCGCCTGTGCGGGCGCAAATCGTGCTGCGACAGGGAGCCGAAGGGCAGGCTCCCGATCTCGATCCGGCCGCCATCGGGCTCGATCAGGCGCAACACGCAGCGCCCGACCGTGGACTTTCCGGAGCCCGACTCCCCGACGAGTCCCAGCGTCTCTCCGCGGCGGATGTCGAAGCTCACGGCGTCGGCCGCCTGGACCTCGCGGCTTTTCCTGAAAAGGCCGCGTCCGCCGTAGGATTTCCTGAGGCCATCGACCTTCAGGATGATCGGTTCGTTCCGTAGTTCCTTCGGCGGCGGCGGAGTGAGCGAGGGCACGGCCGCCAGAAGGCGCCTGGTATAGGGATGCTGCGGATCGTCCAGTACCGCGTCCGCCGGGCCCTGTTCCACGAGTTCGCCGTTCTGCAGCACCGCGACGCGATCGGCGATCTCGGCCACGACGCCGAAATCGTGGGTGATGAAGAGAACCGCCGTGCCCTTCTTCCGGCGCAGGTTGTCGATCAGTTTCAGCACCTGCGCCTGGGTCGTGACGTCGAGCGCGGTCGTCGGCTCGTCGGCGATGAGGAGTTTGGGCTCGAGCGCCAGGGCCATGGCGATCATCACCCGCTGCCGCTGACCGCCGGAGAGCTCGTGCGGATAGGCGCGCGCAATGAGTTCGGGATTGGGCAGGTTCACCTCGGTGAGCAGCTCGATGGCGCGTCTGGTGCGATCGGCCGGGCTCAGGATGCGATGGGCCTGGAACGTTTCGGCGATCTGGTCCGCCACGCGCATGACCGGGTTCAGCGAGGTCATCGGTTCCTGGAACACCATGCCGATGTCCCGCCCGCGCACGTCGCACCATCCGTCCTCGTCGAGGGAGAGAAGATCGGAGCCGCCGAGCTTGATCGAGCCCGAGAGAATCGAAACAGCCGGGGGCAGCAGCCCGATGGCCGCCATGGCGGTCATGGACTTGCCGGATCCCGATTCCCCCACGACGCAGAGTGTCTCGCCCGGCTGGATCGTCAGCGACAGGTTCCTGATCGCATATTGCCGGTCCGACAGGGCCGGCAGGCCGACGGACAGGTTTTCGATCGACAGCACGGGGGAGGGGCCGTTCACTCGCGTTCTCCTGCTGCGGCTTAAGCTCGAAGGACGGGAAGCATCCTCGCCCCATGGTGCCTTCGTCAATCCATCCGGATCCTTTGGCGTGTGAAAACCCGTCCGGTTGAGATCGGGCCGCCGCCCCATATCTTAACGGAGTTCGAGCGGAGCCCGTGTTCGCGTGCAGGATATCGTTTCACTTTCCGCCGCAGGGCGGCTGCAGGACGTCTTCGCCGTGCAAAGACGCGCCTGGGCCGAGCAGGGGGCGCTCCCCGTCCAGCGTCGCGACGAAGCCTTGGAGGCCCTCGCCGCCGCGCTGGTCCGTCACGCGGATGGCTTCGCGCATGCCGTCGCGCAGGATTTCGGGCACCGCTCGGTTCACGAGACGAAGCTCGCCGACCTCTATCCTGCCGTTACCGGCCTGAGGTACGCCCGGAAACACTTCCGGCGCTGGATGAAGCCGCGGCGGCGGCCGATCCGGATGATGTTTCAGCCGGCTTCCGGCCGCATCCAGTACCAGCCGCTCGGGATCGTCGGGATCATCAGCCCCTGGAACTATCCGGTACAGCTTGCCTTGTCGCCTCTCGCGGGTGCGCTGGCCGCTGGCAACCGGATCATGATCAAGCCCTCCGAACTCACGCCGCGCACTTCGGCTCTGCTGGAGCAGGTGATCGGCGAGGTGTTCGACGAGAGCGAGGCGGCGGTGGTGCAGGGCGGGGCGGATGTGGCGCAGGCTTTCGCGCGCCTGCCGTTCGATCACCTGTTCTTCACCGGCTCCACGGCCGTGGGGAAGGAGGTGATGAAGGCCGCTGCCGAGAACCTCGTGCCCGTGACGCTGGAACTCGGCGGCAAGTCTCCGGCGATCGTCGGTCCGGATTACCCGCTCGGGAAGGCTGCCGAGCGGATCGCCGTCGGCAAGCTGTTCAATGCGGGACAAACCTGCATCGCGCCCGATTACGTGTTCGTTCCGAGGCGGCATGAGGCGGCATTCGCCTCCGCCTTTCGCGATGCGGCCGCCCGGTTGTATCCGAGCCTCGCCGCCAATCCCGATTACACCGCCATCGTGAGCGAGCGGCATGCGGAGCGCCTCCGCCGCCTCGTCGCCGACGCCAGAGCACGGGGCGCTGCCGTTCACGAGATCAACCCGGCAGGCGAGAGCCTCGATCCGTCGGGGCGAAAGATCGCGCCGGTCGTCCTGACCGGGGTGCCGGCGGAGGCCCTGGCGATGCAGGAGGAGATCTTCGGCCCCGTTTTGCCCGTCGTCCCCTACGATCGGGTGGAGGACGCGATCCGTTTCGTCAAGGATCGCCCGCATCCCCTCGCGCTTTACGTGTTCAGCCATGACAGGGAGTTCGTGAGCCGGGTGCTCGGGCAGACCTCCTCCGGCGGCGTCGCCGTCAACGAGACCCTGCTCCATTGCGTTCAGGAGGAGTTGCCCTTCGGCGGCGTCGGCCAAAGCGGCATGGGGGCGTATCACGGCGAGGCGGGTTTCAGGA
>DASRWK010000529.1:0-2333 GCA_035776715.1 Microvirga sp. | reverse complement strand
TCTCTTCTATGCCGACGGGTGCGGCTCGCCCGGCACGGACATCACCTTCTTCGACTGGCCCGTAGAGCGCGAGCAGCGCGGCACCCACAGCATCACACGCACTGCCATGCGGGTCTCTGGCGCCGATACGCTCACCTGGTGGAAGCAGCGCTTCCAGGATCTCGGCGTCACGCATTCGGAGATCGTGGAGCGCGACGGTCGCCTGACGCTCGACTTCGAGGATTTCGAGGGACAGCGCCTGAGCCTCGTCGACGATGGAGGGCAGGGCGAGGAGTCCCATCCGTGGGAGCGCAGCCCCGTTCCGTCTGAGCACCAGATCCGCGGCCTCGGCCCGATCACCATCAGCGTGCCCGAGCTGCAATGGACCGAGCTCGTGCTCACGAAGATCATGGGCATGACCCGCGTCCGGGACTGCGCCACGCCCGGCAACGAGGAAAGCCGCACCCATGTCTACCGCATGGGAGCGGGCGGCGCGGCGGCCGAGCTGCATGTGGCGGTAGAGCCCAACCTGCCGATGGCCCAGCCTGGGGCAGGGGGCGTCCATCACGTCGCCTTCCGCATCCCCGACGCCGAGTACGAGGCTTGGGCGGAACGTCTCAATCACGTGCGCATGCCGTCGAGCGGCCCGGTCGACCGCTTCTGGTTCCGCAGCCTGTACTTCCGCGAACCGAACGGGATCCTGTTCGAGATCGCCACCGACGGGCCGGGCTTTGCCACCGACGAGCCGATGGACATGCTCGGCGAGACGCTCTCGCTGCCGCCGTTCCTGGAAGGCCGGCGGCAGCAGATCGAGGCAGGCCTGAAGCGGCTCTGATTCCGCAGGCCATCGGGCCGGTCCGTGGTTCCTGGCACGGGCCGGCTCCCTGGTCCATCATGGCGCCGGTCCTATGTCCAGGGGCATTCCTTCAACGGGGTTCCCGTGCATCGGGAAGCCGGACGCGCAAAATCCACCCACGCAGGCCAAGGAGACATCTCATGAGCTGGAACCCCGCCGACGATCCACAGCCTGGCGACAAGCTCGCCTGTGACGCCATCGAGACGGTCATCGTGCCCCGCGCGCGCGACCTCGGGGGCTTCGAGGTGAGACGGGCGCTGCCCTCGGCGCAGCGGCAGATGGTGGGTCCCTTCATCTTCTTCGACCAGATGGGACCGTCCGAGTTCCTGCTCGGATCCGGCATAGACGTGAGGCCTCATCCGCATATCGGCCTCTCGACCGTCACCTACCTGTTCGACGGCGAGATCATGCACCGGGACTCATTGGGGACGGAGCTTCCGATCAGGCCCGGCGAACTCAATTGGATGACCGCCGGACGCGGCATCGTCCATTCCGAGCGCACCGCGCCGGACCTGCGCGCCACCGGCTCGAGGCTCTTCGGCATCCAGAGCTGGGTGGCGTTGTCCGCCAAGGACGAGGAGACCACCCCCGATTTCGTGCATTACGAAG
This sequence comes from Microvirga sp., assembly GCA_035776715.1. Classification (GTDB taxonomy): domain Bacteria; phylum Pseudomonadota; class Alphaproteobacteria; order Rhizobiales; family Beijerinckiaceae; genus Microvirga. The sequence goes on along the minus strand of DASRWK010000529.1, from coordinate 889 downwards.
CGGGCGAGATGCCGGTGCTCGATGGTGACGGCAAGACCGTGCGGATCATCGCGGGCTCCATCCTCGGGGCCAGTTCCCCGGTGCGGACCTCCAGCCCGATGTTCTACGCCGACGTGGCGCTGCGGGCGGACGCATCCGTTCCGCTCGACGCGGATTACGACGAGCGGGCGATCTATACCGTCGCGGGAGAGGTGGAGATTTCCGGCGACGTGTTCGGCCCCGGCCAGCTTCTGGTGTTCCGTCCGGGTGACCGCATCACGATCCGGGCGCGCAGCGACGCCCGCTTCATGATGCTCGGCGGCGAGCCGATGGACGGTCCGCGATTCATCTGGTGGAACTTCGTATCGTCGCGGCAGGACAGGATCGAGCAGGCCAAGGCCGACTGGAAGGCGGCGCGCTTCGACACGGTGCCCGGCGACGAGGCGGAGTTCATCCCGCTGCCCGAGTCGCCGCCCCCGCCGGTGCGCTATCCCTAGCGTAAGCCGGAGTGCCCGGAACCGTTCATGCCGTGAGCGTGTGGACGCACATCTTGGGTGCGGCGTCGGTGCGGATCGCACACGCACACACGCCGCCCGCCTGGCTGTGTTCGGGCATCCGACCTCCTGCGCGCTTGCCGGTCTGTCCGCCTCTTCCGAGGGTGGTAGCCGGAACAGCCGTCAGGATCCGACGTTGCCCTCCCAGGAGGGACACCCATGCCGACACAATTGCCCAACGAGAGACGGCTTCGCGAGCCAGGCTCCATGGAGCTCGACCCTTCCGGCGAAAGCGTGGCCATTGAGGAGACGCGGCGCCTGATCGCCTCCAGCAAGGTCGAGGGGACGCCGGTGTTCAACCGGGCCGGGGAGCAGCTCGGGACCGTGTACAATTTCATGGTCGACAAGGTCTCGGG
>DASRWK010000528.1:0-1956 GCA_035776715.1 Microvirga sp. | reverse complement strand
CACTCCCGAGAGCTGCAGCTCGTCGCGCAAGCGGGCGTTGTTGAACATGGCCTTCACCATGTTCTGGCAGTCGTCGAAGGTGCCTTCCACCGCCAGGGCATGCACGTTGGGCGAGGCCACCGTCGTCATCTGGCGACGCTGGACGTCCGACACGCGGCCGTGCGGGTAGAGGATGAAGATGTCGACCTGTTCGAGGCCCTTGAACGCCTCGACCGCGGCGCTGCCCGTGTCGCCCGAGGTCGCGCCGACGATGGTGGCGCGGGCCCCGCGGGCCTTCAGCACGTGGTCCATGAGGCGGCCGAGCAGCTGCATCGCCACGTCCTTGAACGCAAGGGTAGGGCCGTGGAAGAGTTCGAGCACGAAGAGGTTGTCGCCGAGCTGGGTCAGGGGACAGACGGCCTCATGGCGGAACGAGGCATAGGCCTCGTCGATCATGCGATGGAGGTCGGCCGCCGGGATGTCCCCGTCCACGAGCGGACCGAGCACGGCCTTGGCGACGTCCGCGTAGGATTTCCCGGCAAAGCCCTTGATCGTGTCCGCCGTCAGCCTCGGCCATGCTTGAGGCATGTAGAGGCCGCCGTCCCTGGCGAGGCCGGTCATAAGCGCATCGGAAAAGCCAAGCGCGGGAGCTTCCCCGCGGGTCGAGACATGGAGCACGGTCAATCTCCTGAAAATGCGGCGGGACAATAGGTGGCGCGGGAGGCTGCGGCAAGCCGCTTCAATACCGCATCACCCCTTGATGCGCTTCCAGGCAAAAGCCCCGAAGACGCCGATGAGGGTGAGGGCGAGGCCGTACCAGGTGAGCGCGTATTGCAGGTGGTTGTTGGGCAGCGTGAGCGGGGTCTGCCCGCCGCGCGGCCAGCCGCCGGGATTGGGCGTGGCATCCGCGTCGATGAGGAAGGGGGCGACCCGCTCGAGCCCCCGAATTTCGGCGAAGGCCTGCGGGTCGCGGGTGAACCAGATATTCTTGGCAGGATCGTTCTCCGGCGTGAAGGCATTGCGCGCTTCGGGCGCTCGCACAAGGCCGGTGACCGTCACCTCGCCGTCGAGCTGGCCTTCGGGGCGGGTCGCAGGATCCTTCAGCTCGATCGGCACGATGCCGCGGTTGACCATCACGACCGCCCCCGTGGAGAGCTTGAGAGGCGTGATGATGTAATAGCCCTGAAGGGGAGCGCCCTGCCGCGTCCCGGGAGCCAGGCCGTAGACCGGCGCTTCCAGGTCATGCAGGAAGGTGCCGCTCACCCGCACCTTCCGGAACTCGTCCTGGTCGGCGCGCCAGCCGGACCACTCGGCTTCGGGCAGGATCGAGCCGGGCTCCCCATAGGCGCGGGTCTCGATCTGCTGGATCAGCCCTTCCTTCCAGGCCTTGCGCTGAAGCTGCCATGTCCCGAGACCGATGAGGATGGCGAGCGCGATGAGGGTGACGAGGCCCGGCAGGATCAGCGAGCGGCTCTTGTTCAGGCTGGCGGCAGTCACTTCTGGATGCGCCCTTCCTCAGCCTTGTGATGATACTGGAGCGTCACCAGAACGCCCTTGGAGGGCCGCACGAGGGCAAGGCTCAAGGCGACGCTCAGGGCAGACCACATGACGAGGTGGAGCCAGATCGGCGGGGAGAAGGCGAACTCGGCCCAGAGAGCGAGGGCGACCACCAGAATTCCGACGATGGACATCACGAAGAAGGCAGGGCCGTCTCCCGAGTCCGCGAAGGCGAAGTCGAGGCCGCAGACCTCGCACTTCGGGCGCACGGTCAGAAACCCCTTGAACAGGTGGCCCTTGCCGCAACGGGGGCACAGGCCCTTGAGGCCCGCGATGACAGGCGAGGGGGCTGTTTGATCTTGGGCCACGTTGATTCTCCGGAAAACGCCTCCTCCCTCAAATGGGAAGGGGAGGCTGAAAAGCGAAGGGCGGCTCGAAAGCCGCCCTGTCAAAGTCTGCCCGTGAGCGGCTTCAGTGGCC
>DASRWK010000527.1:0-1993 GCA_035776715.1 Microvirga sp. | reverse complement strand
ACCAAGAACAGAAGAAAAGTGACATGCACCCGCACCACCGTGCCGGCAACCGTGGCAATGGGAAAGGACCAGAGCATCGCGATTGTCTCCACGCAGCCCGCGGAGGGCGCGACGCAGAAGATATAAGTGGCCTCTTCGGTTCCGGCGCCCGGGCGTTACGACGCGAGCTTCTTCCGTCGCTGCGCCAGCGTCCGCAGGCGCAGCGCGTTGAGCTTGATGAAGCCGGCGGCGTCGCGGTGGTCGTAGGCCACCGCGCCTTCCTCGAAGGTCACCAGGTCCTGGTCGTAGAGCGTGTAGGGGCTCTGGCGGCCGACGAGATGGACGCCGCCCTTGTAGAGCTTGAGCTTCACTTCGCCGGTGACGAATTCCTGGCTTTTGTCGATCATGGCCTGGAGCATCTCGCGATCCGGCGAGAACCAGAAGCCGTTGTAGATGAGTTCGGCATATTTCGGCATCAGCTCGTCCTTCAGGTGCGCCGCGCCGCGGTCGAGGGTGATCGACTCGATACCGCGATGGGCGAGGTGAAGGATCGTGCCGCCGGGCGTCTCGTACATGCCGCGGCTCTTCATGCCCACGAACCGGTTCTCGACGAGGTCGAGACGGCCGATGCCGTTGATGCGCCCGAGCTCGTTGAGCTTCGCCAGCAGATCGGCCGGGCCCATCTTCTGGCCGTCGATGGCGACCGGATCACCTTTCAGGAATTCGATGGTGATGACGGTCGGCTTGTCGGGAGCGGATTCGGGATCGTTGGTGCGTGAATAGACGTAATCCGGCACTTCCATGGCCGGGTCTTCCAGCACCTTGCCCTCGGAGGAGGCGTGCAGGAGGTTGGCGTCCACGGAGAACGGCGCCTCGCCGCGCTTGTCCTTGGCGATCGGGATCTGATGGGCCTCGGCGAAGGCGATGAGCTGCTCGCGCGAACGCAGGTCCCATTCGCGCCAGGGGGCGATCACGGTCACGTCGGGCTTCAAGGCATAATAGCCGAGCTCGAAGCGCACCTGGTCGTTGCCCTTGCCGGTGGCGCCGTGGGCCACGGCGTCGGCGCCCACCTTCTCGGCGATCTCGATCTGCTTCTTGGCGATCAGCGGACGGGCGATGGAGGTGCCGAGGAGGTACAGGCCCTCGTACTGCGCGTTGGCCCGGAACATCGGGAACACGTAGTCGCGCACGAATTCGTCGCGCAGGTCCTCGATGAAGATGTTCTCGGGCTTGATGCCGAGCAGCTCCGCCTTCTTGCGGGCGGGCTCCAGCTCCTCGCCCTGGCCGAGATCGGCGGTGAAGGTCACCACCTCGCAGCCATAGGTGGTCTGCAGCCACTTGAGGATGATGGAGGTGTCGAGGCCGCCGGAATAGGCGAGCACAACCTTGTTCACGCGCGTCGAAGCCATGGTCGATGTTCCAAAGTGAAAGAATGCCCGCGACTTAGAACATCAGGCCCGAAAGGGGAAGCCACTTTTGGCATCCATCCGTTGCTCCCTTCGGGAGGCGCATCGTATCGTAGGCGAAACCGGGATCTCGGCGGGAGGCGCAAGCCCGGGAGCGATATGCTTCTCCCGCATTCCTGCCCGTAATGGCAGGGACTGCCCAAGGGGCGGGGGATCCTTTAGCCCCCTATCCGGAGAGGAAGGAGAGGCGCCCATGATCCGTCGTCCGATTTTGGAATTCTGGTACGAGTTCGCCTCCACCTATTCCTATCTCACCGCCATGCGCATCGAGCAGGCGGCCAAGGAGGCGGGCGTGGAGCTCGTCTGGCGGCCGTTTCTCTTAGGCCCCATCTTCAAGGCGCAAGGGTGGGATACCTCGCCCTTCAATCTCTATCCGTCCAAGGGCCGCTATATGTGGCGGGATATGGAACGGGAGGCCGCGCGCTTCGGTCTGCCCCTCTTCAAGCCCACCCCCTTCCCGCAGAACACGCTTCTGGCCGCCCGGATCGCCCTTCTCGGCCTCGACAGGGGGTGGACGCCGGTCTTCACCAAGGCCGTCTACATGGCCG
>DASRWK010000526.1:0-3049 GCA_035776715.1 Microvirga sp. | reverse complement strand
GGCTTTTCGCAGATCGGGACCGATGACCCCGCACCCCGACGAGCCGACGACATCCACCGGCCCCGTCACGGGAAATGCCGCAATGGGAAGGCCCGACGCCAATGCCTCGAGCAGGACGATCCCGAACGTATCCGTGAGGCTCGGGAACACGAACACGTCGGCGGAGGCATAAACCTGCGCCAGGTCCTCGCCGGTCAGAGCGCCGAGGAAGCGAACGTCGCGATGCTGCCTTTCCAGGTCGCGGCGCGCAGGCCCATCGCCCACCACCACCTTGGTGCCAGGGAGGTCAAGAGAGAGAAAGGCCGGCAGGTTCTTCTCCACGGCCACGCGGCCCACATAGAGAAAGACCGGTTCCGGACAGTCCAGGACACGCTCGCGGCGAGGACGAAAAAGCGCGGTGTCGACGCCTCTCGTCCAGCGCACGATATTCCTGAATCCCCGCGTGCTCAGCTCCCGCTCGAGGGAAGGCGTGCTGACCATCATGGCCTTCGCCTCACGGTGAAACCGGCGCAATACCGCGTAGGAGCATGCCTCCGGAACCGGCAGGCGGGCGGCCAGGTACTCGGGAAAGCGTGTGTGATAGCTCGTTGTGAAGCCTCGGCGCTGCCGCTTGCACGCGAACCGCGCAGCCCAGCCGAGAGGCCCCTCCGTTGCGATATGCACGTGATCGGGAGCAGCTTCGGCGATGATCCGGCCAACCCGTTGCGTTCCGGCGAGGGACAGGCGGATGTCGGGATAGGTCGGCATCGGGATCGAACGGAAACGGTCCGGGGTCAGGAATGTGACCTCCGCGCCGAAGGACGGGCCGTGCTCCGCCATGTACTCGAGCGAGCGCACGACCCCGTTGACCTGGGGCCTCCATGCATCCGTTACGATGAGCACGCGCATCAGGCGCTCCGTTTGTCGAGAATGACGGGGCGATCCATCGTAACGTTCACGGCTGGAGCCCAAGAATCGTGCCTGGGCGTCTCGCTCCATCGGATCAGCTCGAGCGAGCCGTCCCAGTGCTCCACCACCACCGTGCAGGATTCCACCCAATCGCCGGTATTCACGTAGGAAACGCCGAAATCCTCGTGCATCGCGGCATGGTGGATATGGCCGCAGATCACGCCGTCCACCTCCTGCCGCCGCGCTTCCGCCGCCAGAAGCTCCTCGAAGCGGCTGATGAAATTCACGGCGTTCTTCACCCGTAGCTTCGCCCAGGCGGACAAAGACCAATAGGTGAGACCGAGCTTGCGCCGTACGATGTTGAGATACGTATTGACGAACAGGGCTGCCGTATAGGCTCCGTCCCCCAGGAGCGCGAGCCAGCGGGCATGCCGGACGACCAGATCGAATTGGTCCCCATGAATGACGAGATAGCGCTTGCCGTTCGCCGTCTCGTGGATCGCATGCTCGGCCAACGCGATTCCGCCCAGGCTGACGCCCACGTAATCGCGCAGGAACTCGTCATGATTGCCGGGCACATAGACGAGCGACGAGCCTTTGCGCACCTTGCGCAGCAGCTTCTGCACCACGTCGTTGTGGCTCTGCGGCCAGTACCAGCCCGATTTCAGCTTCCATCCATCGACGATGTCGCCGACAAGATAAATCGTCTCGGCATCGTAGCGCCTGAGAAAATCCAGGAGCGCCTCCGCTTGGCACCCTTTCGTGCCCAGGTGGAGATCCGACAGGAACAGGGTGCGAACGCGGATCGTATCCAGGTCCATCGGCATGCGGCGCTCCCTCTCGACATGATCTCGCCTAGCCGAACCGGATTCGCATCTCGTCCCCGTGACAATCCGTTGGCGGATTTGTGACAGATCCTAGCTATGTCATGCGCGAGACGCAGACGGCTCTGTCCCATAAGGGCTTCACCTGAAGGGCTGCCCGTGGTTCTTGTGCAATTCGTTCGCTCAATGGCTCGTGATCGTGAAACCTCTTCTGGGGATCTCCCTCAAAGTCCTGTCCGCCCTCGTCTTCACGATGATGTCGGCTACCCTCAAGACGCTGACGGATCGGTACCCGACCGGGGAAGTCGTCTTTTTCCGCTCCGCCTTCGCCATCCTGCCGCTGCTGGCGTGGCTCGCCTGGCGTGGAAATCTGATCGACGGATTGCGGACGAAGAACGTGATAGGGCACTTCAAGCGCGGCCTCCTCGGCACGACCGGCATGGCTTTGGGATTTGCCGCCCTCTCCTACCTGCCGCTCCACGATGCGATCGCCATCGGCTATGCCTCGCCCCTGATCGTCGTGATTCTGGCGGCCATCCTTCTGAAGGAGAAGATCCGCGCCTATCGCTGGACGGCCGTCGGCGTGGGCTTCCTGGGCGTGATGATCATGCTCTCGCCCTATCTGACGCCGGAGACGTTTGCCGGCGGCATGATGGCCGGACCTGCCCTCGGCGCCATCTGCGCTTTCCTGGGTGCTTTCTCGTCGGCAGGCGCCATGATCCAGGTGCGGAGGCTGACCGGGACCGAAAAGACGGGAGCTATCGTGTTCTATTTCTTCGTCCTGGCCTCCGGGCTGTCCTTCTGCACCATCGTCTTCGGGTGGCGCATGCCCGACGCCCCGGACCTTGCCCTCTTCGTCCTTGCGGGCATCCTGGGCGGGATCGGCCAGATTCTTCTCACCGAATGCTACCGCTATGCGGATACCTCGGTCATCGCTCCCTTCGAGTACACGACCATGATCTGGGCCCTTCTGCTCGGCTGGTTCATGTTCGGAGACCTGCCGACCCCGACGATCCTGGTCGGCGCCTCCATCGTGGCGGCCACGGGCCTCTTCATCGTATGGCGCGAGCGCCAGCTGGGGCTCGAACGAGCCAGGGAGCTTGAGGTCGCAGCGCAGAAGCCTGGAGCCTGACCGGGAAAATCCTCTCTGCGACGTCTCCGGCCTTGACCCGCCTCGCCTCTTATCTCACAACCGTTTAAAGGAACGGATGTTCGGTTTTTCAGAACAGGGGCAGCGACATGGGCGTCGAAGGCAAAGAGCGGCAGCGGGACCTGGAAACGGGCGCGCAAGTCCTGTCCGGCAACATGGGCAAGACGATCCAGCGTCTGCGCAAGGC
>DASRWK010000525.1:0-4809 GCA_035776715.1 Microvirga sp. | reverse complement strand
GGCAGGGAGGAGAGGACGGGAGCTTGGATGAACATGAGGCTTCGAACTTCAAGGAGAAAAAGAAAGCGGCGGCAATCCGGGAACGGCTTCTAGACCCTTATGGGTAACGGCCAAAACCTTAAAGAGGTCTCCCATGCCCGTGTCGCCGCGCTCCGTCAGGCGCGCGAGCGCGGCGTCGATGGCGGCGGATTGAGCGGGTGTGGCGCGCTTCTTGAGGGAGGAGGCGCGCGTCTCGATTCCCAGAGCCAGGAGGAAATCGCGCTGCGTGCCGAGGCCGTGGGTCCGGAGACCCTGCGCGGAGGCGACCTGCGCCAGGCGATGAAAATCAACATGGACTGTCACATCGGCCTCGCCCGGCTCGGACAGCGGATCGACATGGGCGTGTTTCCTCAAGGCCTGCAGCGTGTCGCCGAAGGCGGGCCCCCAATAGCCGTAATCGAGCACGAGGGCGGCACCCGTGTCGCGCGCGAGCCTGCGGGAGAGCTCCCCCATGATGTCGACGGACAGGGATGGCCATTCGAGCACGTCGCCGATCCGCAGCGGCTTGCCGAGCGGCTCCTCGGCCTCGGCGCGCAGGCCGAAGATCAGGCGGTCCCCGGCGAGGCCCACGAGGCGCTCGCACCAGCCCCGTTCCGTCGCAACGAACTGACGGACGGGCAGCGCGTCGAAGAACTCGTTGGCGACGAGGAGCAGCGGGCCTTCGGGCACATCCTCCAGCCTCTGGTGCCATCGGACGGAAGAACCAGAGGACGCGAGCGCCGCCTGCTGGCGCTGTTGCAGGACGGGGCTCGTTTCCACGAGGTGGATTCGCACGGCGGCTTGAAAGTCCGGCAGCAGTTTCGACGCGCGCAGGAGATCCGCCATCAGGGTGCCGCGTCCCGGACCCAGCTCCACGAGATGAACCGGATCAGGGCGGCCCATGGCGTTCCAGGCCTCCAGCATCCAGAGGCCGATCAGCTCTCCGAACATCTGGCTGATCTCGGGCGCCGTGGTGAAGTCCCCGCCCGCGCCCAGCGGATCGCGGGTGGCGTAGTAATGCCCCAGACACAGGCTCATGTAGCGCTCGACCGTGATCGGCCCCTCGAGGGCGATGAGCTCGCGCACATGCTCGCCGAGAGACCTCATGCGGCCTCGACGGTCTTCGTGGGACGGGTATAGCCGCGCAGGGCCATGATGATGAAGACGATGCCCACGATCGCCATCGGCACCGAGAGCAGCATGCCCATGGTGATGCCGCCTCCCAGGCCATCCACGGACGAGCCGAAAAGAAAGCCGAGTTGCGCGTCGGGCTCGCGGAAGAACTCGCACACGATGCGGGCCGTGGCGTATCCCAGCACGAAGATGCCGCCGAGAAGGCCCGGGCGCCTGAAGCCGAAGACGCGCGCGGCGATCGCCATGACGACGAACAGCACGAGGCCTTCACCGAAAGCCTCATAGAGCTGGCTCGGGTGCCGGGGTTCCGGCCCCGCGTGAGGGAATACGACCGCAAAGGGAAAATCGGGAGCGGGGCGGCCCCACAATTCACCGTTGATGAAGTTCGCGATGCGCCCGAAGAAGAGCCCGATGGGAGTCACCACGGCGGCCATGTCGAGCAGAGCGAGCGCGTTGAGCCCGCGCGAGCGGGCGAAGAGGACGAGGGCCAGCACCGCGCCCAGGAAGCCGCCATGGAACGACATGCCGCCACGCCAGACGGCGAGCGCCTCCAGAGGGTTCTGGAGATAGGCGCTGAAGTTATAGAACAGCACATATCCCGTGCGCCCGCCGAGCACGACGCCGAGTGCGACCCAGACGATGAGGTCGTCGATATCCGTGGGCTTCGGCTGGCGCAGCGGCCCCCAGAGCTCCGCCTTGGCCGCGAGGCGCTTAGCGTAGAACCAGCCGCCCAGAAGGCCCGCCACATAGGCGAGCGCGTACCAGCGGACCGCGAAGGGGCCGATCGAGAAGGCGACGGGATCGAGGATAGGAAATGACAGAGGCATGGCAGGCCTTCGATGAACGCTGTGCCATTGGACCCGGTGGGGACGGATCGTCAACCCTGTTGCAGATTCGGGCAAATGCGCCCACATCTGCCTTTCCTGGGCTTGAAAGCCTCTCAAATGGTGTGGACCTTCGATCATGACCCAATCCTCCAACCGGATCTTCGATGAAATCGCCCGTCTGGCCACCGATGCCGCGGGCGCCGCGCAGGGCGTCAGGCGCGAGGTCGAAACCGTGGTCCGCAGCCAATTCGAGCGCCTGATCAAGGACATGGACGTCGCCACCCGCGAGGAGGTGGAGGTGCTGCGCGAGATGGTGCTGGCGACCCGGGCCGAGAACGAGCGCCTGGAGGCCCGCCTGAAGGTTCTGGAAGAAAGGCTCGCCCAATCCGCCGGCCCCGCCGGCTCCCCCGCCGCCTAGCCTTTCGAGGTAGGAGTGGCCCTGCTTCGGGCGCATCCCTCCTGTTGTGGACAGGTCCGGAAGGCGCATTGTGAGCAAGGGCAAAATCTAAGACTGTGATCCATGCGCTGATTCGGGCATGACGTGGCAAGAATCTCGGGTGCTTCTGTGTATTCGGGAAGCTCTTTGCAAATATTGTTCGGATTTACGAAATGATATTGCCTGCTTGTGTTTACCATATTGCAGGCAAAACAGCTTTTTTGGATCGACATGTCTCAGCATCACATTGAAATCGATCGCCTGGAACATCCTCTCGACGTTGTCGAGCGGCTTGCTTCCTTGCGTCATTGGATTTTCGATCGTGCGGAAGCTGACGAAATGTCGGTTTCCGTGGCTGGGCGCTGGGCCGATTACGATATCGCCTTCACGTGGATCGAGGACGTGGAGGCCCTTCACGTGGCCTGCGCCTTCGACCTCAAGGTGCCGGAGCGGCGCCGACAGGACGTGCTCCAGCTCATCTCCTACATCAACGAGCAGCTTTGGGTGGGCCACTTCGATCTGTGGAGCACGGAGAATGTGGTGATGTTCCGCCACTCCCTCCTGCTGGCGGGCGGCGCGGATCCGACGCAGGGCCAGTGCGAGACCATGCTGCGCGTCGCCGTAGAGGCGTGCGAACGCTATTTCCAGGCATTCCAGTTCGTGATCTGGGCCGGCAAGACCGCGCGCGAGGCGCTCGACAGTGTTCTGTTCGAGACCGAGGGCGAGGCTTGAGCCTCACGCCCAACGAGCCTCGACAGGTCAGGGCGGCTTGTGAATAGTAGCGGCCATCGCATCACTCACCTGCCGGAAGGTTCCTCATGCCGATCAATCCTGACCGCCTGCCCTCGTCCCTTGTTCTCGTCGGTGCCGGCAAGATGGGAGGCTCCATGCTGGAGGGTTGGCTCAAGGTCGGCATGAAGCCCTCCGGCGTGACGGTGATCGATCCTCGCCCCTCGGAGGAGATGGTGCGCTTCTGCACCGAGAAGGGCATAGCGCTCAATCCCGCCGATCCCTCCGTTCCCGAAGTCCTCGTGCTCGCCATCAAGCCGCAGATGCTGGACGAGGCCGCGCCCGCTCTGGACGGATACCTCGGCCCGCGGACGCTCATCATCTCCATTCTGGCCGGCAAGACGATCGGGGACCTGAAGAGCAGGCTTCCCGCCGCTTCCGCCATCGTACGCGCCATGCCGAATTTACCGGCGAGCATCGGGCGCGGGGCGACCGGCGCCGCAACGAATGCGGAGGTGTCGGAAGACCAGCGGCTGACGGCCGATGCGCTCCTGTCCAGCAACGGCATCGTCGAGTGGCTGCCGTCGGAGGACCTCATCGACGCGGTGACCGCCGTGTCCGGTTCGGGGCCAGCCTATGTGTTCCACCTCGTCGAATGCCTGACGGAGGCGGGCGCCGCCGCCGGGTTGCCGGCCGACCTCGCCGGGCGTCTGGCACGCGCCACCGTGACCGGCGCGGGCGAGCTTCTGTTCCAGAGCGATCTGCCGCCTGCGACGCTGCGCCAGAACGTGACCTCGCCGGGCGGCACCACGGCGGCGGCGCTCGAGGTTCTCATGCGCGATCCGGACGGCCTCAAAGGCCTGATGCGCGAGGCCGTGGCTGCGGCCAAGCGCCGTGCGGAAGAGCTCGCGGGCTGACAGACGGGCCGGAGCGCCTAGATCAACGGGACGATTGCATGTTCAGGAGAATGCCATGACGGTGGAATCCCCGGCCGACAAGCGCAACGCCATCATCGACGCCCTCATGGGGCTTGCCGCCACCCGGGCCTGGAGCGACATCGAGATCAGCGACATCGCGCAGGCCGCGGGCGTCTCGCTGGCGGAGTTCCGCGACCTCTTCCCGTCAAAGGGCGCGGTGCTCGGCGGCCTCTCACGCCGGATCGACCGCAAGGTGCTGGAGGGGACGACGGACGATCTGGCCGGAGAACCCGCGCGCGAGCGCATCTTCGATGTGCTCATGCGCCGTTTCGATGCGCTGGAGCCCTACAAGGAGGCGCTCCGCCGCATCTTCCAAGACATCCAATACGATCCGCTCTCGGTGGCGGCTCTGCATCAGGTGGCGGTCAATTCCATGCGCTTCATGCTGGCGGCCGCGGGGATTGGCACGGAAGGGCCGCTCGGCACGCTCAAGCTGCAGGGCGCGGTGCTGGTCTATTCCAACACCATGCGCACATGGCTCGACGACGACGATCCGGCTCTCGCCAGGACCATGGCGCGCCTCGACCGCGAGTTGCGCCGCGGCGAACGCGTGCTCGAAGGCGCTGCGGATCTGCGCCGCCTGACCGCACCGTTCCGCGCCTTCGGACGCGCGATGCGGGAGGGCCGTCGCTCCACGCGCCGCGAGAGGCGCGACACCAACGAAGGCGATGCGGACAATCCCGCAGCC
>DASRWK010000524.1:0-3088 GCA_035776715.1 Microvirga sp. | reverse complement strand
TGGGCGCGATCCGCTACCTCGCCTCGCAGCCCTGGCCCTTCCCGTCGAACATCATGATCGGCTGCCTCGGCGAGGCGCTCACGGAGGAGATCGACTTCGACCGCGAGGAGCTGGAGGACGCCCGCTGGTTCACCAAGGACGACGTGCGCCGGATGCTGGAGGGAACGCACGACGATTTCGCGGCCCCCTCCCCGATCGCCATCGCCAACTACCTTCTGCGGGAGTGGGTGAAGAGCTGAGAAGGATTCTCGTCGTCCCGGCGGCGATGCCGATCCGGGATCGCCGTCAGGATGCCTTCCACGTCATGGCCGCCCCTCAGTCTCGATTCGGGGATCGGTCCCGGCCACCCCGATCACGACGAGCGCCGCGTCTCACTCATCGGAGCACCGGCACAAGGCCGGCGATGACGAGCAAGCGGCGCCGTGGCTGTGGATCCCCGGCCGCGCTGCGCTTCGTCCGGGATGATACGAAGGAATGCTACTCCGCCGCTTCCTTGATCTTCTCGCGGAACGGGTCGGCAGGATACACGCCGAGAATCCGCAGCTCGCGCGAGAAGAAGTCGAGTTCTTCCAGGGCGCGCTTCAGATTGGCTTCCTCCGGGTGGCCATCGACCTCCGCATAGAATTGCGTCGCCAGGAACTCGCCCTCCAGCATGTAGCTTTCGAGCTTCGTCATATTGATGCCGTTCGTGGCGAAACCACCCAGCGCCTTGTAGAGCGCGGCAGGCAGATTGCGGACCCGGAAGACGAAGGAGGTGACGGTGGGGCCGTTTCCGGCAGGCGCCCATCGCGGCGTCTTCGAGAGAACGACGAAGCGCGTGGTGTTGTGCGCCTCGTCTTCCACGTCTTCGGCGAGGATCTTCAGGCCATAGATGCTTGCGGCCATGCGGGGCGCGAGCGAGGCGCGGGTGGGATCCTTCCACTCCGCGACCTGTCGCGCGGAGCCCGCGGTGTCACCGGCGACATTCGCTTTGAGCCCGAGCTTGCGGATGATCTTGCGGCACTGGCCCAGCGCGTGAACATGGCTGTAGACGCTCTTGATCGTGCCGAGATCGGCCTCCGGCAGCGCCATGAGTTGAAAATGGATGGGCAGAAAGCCCTCGCCTACGATGTGCAGGCCCGAGGTCGGCAGGAGGTGATGGATGTCCGCCACCCGACCCGCGATCGAATTCTCGATCGGAATCATGGCCAAACCTGCCTGCCCTTCGTTCACCGCAGCGAAGGCATCCTCGAAGGTAGGGCACGGCAGCACCTCCCACCCGGGATACATGTCCGAGCAGATGATGTGGGAATTGGCCCCCGGCTCACCCTGGAACGAAATAACCTGCTTCATGCTGTCCTCCGGGCCGCGATGATCTCGCGGGCTCTGTCCAAATCGTGGGGCGTATCGACCCCGAGCGGTACGTCGCCGACGACCACGGCGTCGATGCGCAATCCCGCCTCCAGGGCGCGCAGCTGCTCCAGCTTCTCGCGCAGCTCCAGGGGGGACGGCGGCAGGGAGACGAAGCGCTGCAGCGCCTTGCGGCGATAGGCGTAAAGGCCGATGTGATGATAGAGCGGCCCATCGCCATAGGGGGCCGTAGCACGGGTAAAGTAGAGCGCCCGGAACCGGCCGGGCGCGACCTGCGCCCCCACCATTTTCACAACGTTCGGATTGGTCTTCTCCTCCTCGCGCTCGATGACCGCCACCAGGGTGGTCAGGTCGACCTCGGAATCCGAGAGCGGCGCGACCGAGGCTGCGATCGCCGCCGGATCGACCGTCGGCAGGTCGCCCTGAACGTTCACCACCACGTCGTGACGGCCCTCCGGGTCAAGCTTTTCCACAGCCTCGAAGATGCGGTCGGAGCCGGAGGCGTGGTCGGAACGGGTCATGACGGCCCGCCCGCCCGCCCGGGTCACGGCCTCGGCGATCTCGGGCGCGTCGGTCGCGACGGCGACCGGCCCGATCCCTGCCTCCAGGGCCCGCCTCCAGACATGGACGATCATGGGCTCGCCCGCGATGTCCGCCAGGGGCTTGTTCGGCAGGCGCGTCGCCGCGAGACGGGCAGGGATGAGAACCAGGGGATCGGACATGGCGCAGTCTTCGAAGGGGAAAGCTGCGCGTCCTTAGAGCATCGGCCTCAAAAGTGGAATGCACTTTTGGGATCATTCCGATGCTACCTCCCATAGAGAGCGCATCGTGCGGAAAACCGGAACCGCTTTTCTGCACGATGCGCTGGCAAGGAGAACCATGTTTGTCATGGGTTCTGCGACACCGGATCCCCGAACCCGGAGACCCGGCTCGGCGTTCCGAAACCGGACTGCGACCAATCGAGCGCCAAAACCTGCAAGTACCCCATTGTCAAAACCCCTTCATAACGGCTAAGCAACGCCGCGTAACCGCGGGCCCCCGCCCGCGAAGCCGTTCTGTTTGCGCTGGGTTCGCCGTGACCAAGGCGAGGAGAGCCTAACCTATGAATATCGAGACCAATAAGATCCTGGGTGCCCTTTTCGGTACGCTTCTCTTCGTGGTCGGCGTCAAAGTCGTTGCCGAAGGTCTGTTCTCGCCCGATGCACCCGCCGTTCCGGGCTACGACCTTCCGGCAGCCGAGGAGGCTTCTGCCGATGGCGCCGGCGCTCCGGCCGCTCCGTCCGAGCCGCTCCCGGTACTCCTGGCCAGCGCCGATCCGGCCAAGGGCGAGGCCTCGGCCAGGAAGTGCGCCTCCTGCCATACCTTCGAGAAGGGCGGCGCGAACAAGGTCGGCCCGAATCTCTATGGCATCGTCGGCCGCCCGGTCGCCTCGTACGAGGGCTTCAACTACTCCAACGCCATGAAGGCTCATGGCGGCGATTGGACCTATGAGGCCCTGAACGACTTCATTCACAACCCGAGGAAGGCCACCCCCGGCACCATCATGGCGTTCGCCGGCATTGCCAGCGACAAGGAACGCGCCGACCTGCTCGCCTATCTTCAGACCCTGTCCGATAATCCGGTTCCGTTCCCGGCACCTTAAGGCCGCGCGGACAATCCTGAATTTCGGCAAAGCCGGGCTTGGTGCCCGGCTTTTGTTTTGCCCTCCATCCCTTGCGCTCGCCCCGGACCGCACAAA
>DASRWK010000523.1:0-1796 GCA_035776715.1 Microvirga sp. | reverse complement strand
GACTCCCTTCGCCGCCCGTCAGTTCGTCAACCACGGTCACGTGAAGGTCAACGGCCGCCGCGTGAACATCCCGAGCTATCTCGTGAAGGCTGGCGACGTGATCGAGGTGAAGGAAAAGTCCAAGCAGCTCGAGGTCGTGGTCGTTGCGTCGCAGCTCGCCGAGCGTGACGTTCCGGACTACATCGAAGTCGATCACTCCAAGATGACGGCTCGCTTCACCCGCGTTCCGACCCTCTCCGAGGTGCCGTACCCGGTGCAGATGGAACCGAACCTGGTGATCGAGTTCTATTCGCGCTAATCCGCGAAGCCGATCTCAAACTGAAAAGGCCGCCCTTTCGGGCGGCCTTTTTGTTTCTGCGCTCCTTACTGCTGCGGTGCAGGGCCTTGCGGGCCGGGGCCCATCGGGCCGTGGTGGCGCATCTCGGCGTGACGGCCGCGATGACCGTGATGACCGTCGCGCCCGCGGCGCTTGTGCATGCCGATGCCGTCGTTCACGGCCTCACGCAGGAGGCGGGGAGCGATCCGCTTCTGGTCCTCGCTGAGGGTGTCCCAGAGGGGGCGCAGGGCCGTCGCGATCGCCGTCGAGGTCTGGGCGCGCTCGGTCTGCATGGTGCTGCGCTGCTCCAAACGCTGCATGAAATCCGCCGAACGGCGCTGCTCACGGGTCTCGCGGAACTGCGTCATCCGCGTGTAGCGCTGCTCGGCTGCGTTGCGGATGGCGCTTTCCACCGGAGCCCAGAGCCTTTCCTGGTCACCGGTGAGCTTCAGGCCGGCCTGGATCGCTGCGATGCGGGCGTCGACCAGACGGTTGAAGTCATCCTGCGAGAGGCGGGGACGCGCCTGTTGGGCCTGATCCTGCGCGGCCGGAGGGGTCGCGGGCGCGGGCGCGGGCGCCTGTGCGAAGGCAAAGGTCCCGGCACTGGCCAGCATGGCGGCTGCGGTAGCAAGAGTGGCGATTGTTTTCATGCGGTTATCCTCCTTGAACACCGATGAAACGAGAATGCCCCCATCCTGCTCTCGGCAGCATGACTCACGCATGAACTTTTTGTCATCTTGCCGGGCATGCGCCTCAGCCGCGCGGGTTCAACCATGTGTGTCCCCGCACCGCGCGTCCCTGAACGTGGGTCCAGATTCATCCTGCCGTCGGTTCGACGGCAGCCGGTCTTCCTGGAAGATGCCGGAATTTCGGATTGTTATATCCTTCCTTTGAATGTTATATGGGAGCGAATCGAGTGTACGGGGTGGAGGCATCGCCGGCCTTTGACTGCCGCTCACCGCAACCGGAACCTTCAATCGAAGCGGTTCCAAGAGGCAGGATCGTGGACGGAGCCGTCATGCCAGCGCAGTCGGACATGCGGAGAAGGCGCACCGGATACTGGGCGTCCATCATCGGTGTCGCTCTGACGGCGGTGGCTCTCCTGGGCGGTGCCGCCTTCGCGCGAAAGCCCGTCTCCAGGAGCGCTCCCGAGTTGCTGCGTGAGACGGGGCTGTACGCTGATTTCGGGCGGCATCAGGTCGATCCGCTACATCTCGAGTTTTCGCCGCAATATCCACTCTGGTCCGATGGCGCGGTCAAGCGGCGCTGGATTTCTCTGCCGGCGCGCGCGGCGATCGACGGTTCCAACCCGGATGCGTGGGCCTTCCCGGCGGGAACACGGTTCTGGAAGGAATTCTCCTTCGGGGGCCGTCGCGTCGAGACCCGGTTCATGGAGCGGCAGGAGGACGGGACCTGGCTCTACGCCACCTATGCCTGGAACGTGGAGCAGACCGAGGCCCGACTGGTCTCCGAGAAAGGC
>DASRWK010000522.1:0-12482 GCA_035776715.1 Microvirga sp. | reverse complement strand
GCGTGACTTACGCGACAGGCTTCTGCGGTTCGGGCGTCGTGTGGGCCCCATGGATCGGCACGCGTGCTGCGCAGAAACTGATCGACGATGACAAACACGCAGCATCCGCCTTCGACTTCCGTCCTCCGCCTGTCATTCCATTCTATCGCGGCAAGCCGTGGTTCATGCCGCTTTTCATGACCATGTACCGCCTCCAGGACCGCATCGCGATGCGCCGCGCAGGTCGTTGAGACTGGGGAGTTCGTCCGGAAGCATCGGCAGAGCGGTCCCTGATCGCCTGCCGGAGTATACGGAACCCAGGCTGGCGCACTCCAATCCCAGGATGCGATAGACCATGCCCACGCTGCCAAGAATTGAGTATCGCTTCGGCGAAGCCGGTTCCCGCTACCGGTTGAACACACCGTCACTGATCCTGGATCTCGACGCGCTGGAACGCAATATTTCCCGCATGGCGGAAACGATGCGCGGTTTCGGGCGCAAGCTGCGGCCACACGCGAAGTCCCATAAGTGCATTCGCATCGCCGAAGCCCAGATCGATGCCGGAGCGATAGGCATCTGCTGCGCCACCCTGGACGAGGCCGAGATCATGGCGCTCGGCGGGATCAAAGGAATTTTGATCACCTCGCCGCTGACGACAGCGATGAAGATTCGACGCCTCGCCGATCTCGTCCGGCAGGTGCCGGATACAATGGTCGTGGTGGACAACCCCGAGAACGCCGCAGCGCTCGCCGGAGCAGCGCAGGACGCCGGAATCGTCTTGTCGGTCCTGATCGACGTGGAACTCGGCTTCGCCCGCACCGGCGTTGTATCCGCGGATGCCGCGGAAGCGCTGGCGCGTGTCATCGCGGACAGGCCTTCCTTGAGGTTCGCCGGCATCCAGGCCTATGGCGGTCATCTCCAACACACCGCCGATTATGCCAAACGCCTCGACCTCTCGCGGCACGCGCATCGCTTCGTCTCTGAAATCGTCGACCGGCTGATCGGGATCGGCATGCCCCCGGCGATCGTGACGGGCGGTGGAACCGGCACCCACGACATCGACGGCCGAGAGGGACCCTTCACCGAGATTCAGGCCGGCTCCTATGTCTTCATGGATGCCGAGTACCAGGATATCACCTTTGGGACTGATCGCGACTGGCCGTTCGATGCCGCGCTCTTCGTGCAGACAGCCGTAACGAGCACCAATGCCGCGGGAAGCGTTACGACCGATGCGGGCACCAAATCCTTTGCCCTGAACGGCCCGAAGCCACGCATCTCGACACCTGACCTTGCATCGGCGTCTTACGAATACGCCGGTGACGAGCACGGGAGGATCAAGGGCAGCCCCGGGATGACATTACCGCGGCTGGGCGACGTCATCGAGTGCCTCGTTCCCCATTGCGACCCGACGGTCGCCCTCTACGACGTCTTTCATTGTGTCCGGGAGGACCGCCTGGTCGACATCTGGCCGGTAGACGCCCGCGGGAGGCGTTAGGATGTGCAATGGGAGCGGCGGATTCGGCATCGGTGTCCGCGGCGAGAGCCCTTTTGATCTTGAACCGCACTCGCAATGCCAGCACCATGCTGGCCGAAGGCACTCGGAAGGTCAGTCTTGAGAACGATCATTCATCCAGGCCCTGTTGCGGCCCAGCGCTTGAGCGCGATCGCGGGTGACCCCGTCACCCTGAGGTTCACGTTGGAGCCCGGGGCTACCGTCGACGAGGCCATCGCCAAGGGATTCTCCGACGCAGGCTGCGAAGGCGGATTCGTCATGTTCGACAACGGCCGCTTCGAGCCGTTCCGCTATGTGATGCCGGCCCTGTCGTCCGATGCGTCTCACGCGGCATGGTACAGCGCGACATTCGAGCCGGTGGGAACCGTGCTGATGCGGAATGGCTGCGCGATCGTCGGACGGCGCGACGACCGGCCGTTCATTCACTGTCACGGCCTCTGGGACACGTCCGAGGGGAGGCGCATGGGCCACATGCTCGCACCCGAAACGCGAGTGGCCGAGCCGGTCGCGGTCACTGGAATCGGGCTGAAAGGCGCAACCTTCGACTCTCTGGAGGATCCCGAGACGAACTTCAGATTGTTCGAGCCGGCCCGGGTGGGCGACGAAGATCCGTCCTTCCTCGAGAACCCCGTTCTGCTGGCGCGCGTCCGTCCGAACCAGGACATCAGCCGCGCCGTCGAGGAAATCTGCTCCGCGCACGGGATCGAGGCTGCGGATGTCTATGGAATCGGCAGCCTGAACGAGGTGCGCTTCGCCGACGGACGCCGCGTGGACTCGCTTGCGACGGAGGTCCTGATCCATGAGGGAAGGATGGAGAGGACTTCGGGGCAGCCGGTGGCTCGCCTCGATGTCGCGGTGGTCGACGTCGAGGGAGGCATCTATGAGGGCCAGCTCACGCGCGGTGACAACCCGGTCCTCGTAACCTTCGAACTCGTCATCAGGGCCAGCGCGCCCGAGGGCGCGAGGCGCGAGGAGTGAACGCCCGGGGCCGCGGGCCCTGCCCGCTGGAGCCGCTTCCGTCGACGTGCAAGCATCTCTCTTCTTTGGCTCGCCGCATGTCTGAAGGCGAACCGGACCCGCTTCGCCGAGGAATGTAGGCGATCACTCCGCCGGTTTTCGAGACGCCATCAGGCCCGCTGCCGTGAAGCCCCCATCGACGCACAGGGTCTGACCGGTCACATAGCTGGCCCGTCCGTTGTCGAGGAGGAAGATCGCCGCATCGGCGACTTCGTCCGGCGTGCCGTAGCGGCTTTGGGGCACCACCCGCGTCCATTCTGAGCGCACCTCCTCGGTGTGCACTTCACGCACAAGAGGCGTTTCGATCGGCCCGGGCGCCACTGCATTGACCCGAATCCCCAGGGGCGCAAGTTCGACCGCCATGACTTTCGTCATCGTGAGGACGCCACCCTTGGAGGCCCCATAGGCGACCCGCCCCGTGTTGCCGCGCATCCCTGAGACCGACGCGATGTTGACGATGGCTCCTCCACCCCTCTGGGCCATGCGCCGGGCCACCTCGCGGGAAACGGCGAAGCTGCCGATCAGGTTGACCTCGAGGATCCTCCGGAAAAGGTCGACGCTTGTGTCCAGCGAATGCATGTCGCTTGCGATTCCCGCCGAGTTGACGAGCCCGGTGATGGGACCGAACTCCGCCTCGCACCGCTCGATGCAGCTGATGACGCCCGGCTCGTCGGTGATGTTGACCTGCTCGAACCGCACAGCCCCTTCGTCCTGGGATGGGAGTGCCGTTCTGCAGCGATCCAGATTGGCGGGATCGAGATCGCAGATGATCGCACGCCAGCCCTCCCGCAGAGACGCCGCCGCGACCGCAAGCCCGATGCCGGAGGCCCCGCCGGTGACAAGGATCGTTTGCTGCTTTTCCATGAAATCACCTCCTCCATCATGTCGCCTGCGTGTGCGGCGCTCTGTCGGCAGCCGTCACGGGTCCTAGAGGCCCGCTAGGCAGAGGCCTCGAGCTGCCGCTCGAGAGGCAGGCAGCCCCGCGCCTCCAGCTCCGCGCGAATGTTCTTCTTCGTGATTTTGCCGTAGGCCGATTTCGGGAGGGCATCCCAGAAGAACACGCGTTTCGGGAGCTTGTAACGGGAAACCTTGCCATCCATCCAGGCCAGGAGTTCCTGCTCGCTCAGCTGCGCCTCCGGGCGAAGGACGCAGACGGCGACGCCCACCTCGCCCCAGGTCTTGTCCGGAACGCCCACGATGGCCGCTTCGGCAACGGCCGGATGGGTGAGGACCTTCTCCTCGATCTCGCGCGGGTAGACGTTCGACCCGCCCGATATGTACATGTCGGACGCGCGGCCGGTGATGTAGAGGAAACCCTCCTTGTCCATGTGCCCGAGATCGCCGGTGCGGAACCAGCCGTCTCTGAAGGCCTTCGCATTGGCCTCGGGGTTGTCGTAGTAGCCGGCGAAGACGGCCGGACCGCAGACGCAGATCTCTCCGGTCTCGCCGGGCGCGAGCTCCCGTCCGTCCTCGGCCTGGATCGACACCTGCATGCCCGTCCGCTCATAGCCGCAGGTTCCGATCTTCAGACCGGGAACGTCCTCGGGCTCGTGGAGCGCCGGCGGGAGGACCGTGATGTTCCCCGTCACCTCGCCGAGGCCGAAATATTGCACCAGGACCTTTCCGAGTTTCGCCAGGGCCCGCTTCTGGTCCTCCCTGTACATGGGCGCGCCGGCATAGATCACGTATCGCAGGGAGGAGTGATCGTGGACATCGACCGAAGGATGCTCGACGAGCATCTTCACGATGGTCGGAACGGTGAACATGTTCGTCACGCGCCACCGGGCGACGAGCGCCCAGATCTCGTCGGGGTCGAAGCGATCGCCTTTCGGCAGCACGGTCTTCACCGCACGTGCCACCTGCACGAGCTGGTGGACGCCCGCGCCATGCGAGAGCGGCGCGACGACGACGGAGGCATCCGCATGGGTGGTCCCGGGCATCAGATCGCAGAGATGGTTCGTGATCACGAAAGCCATCTGACCATGCGTCAGGACGGCGGCCTTCGGGCGGCCCGTCGTTCCCGAGGTGAAGAAGAACCAGCAGGGATCGTCATGCTCGACCGAGGCTTCAGGCGCGGGTTGCCCCAGGTAGGCTTCGACAATCCGGTCATAGTCCTCGCCGAAATCCGAGGGGCCGATCGACATGACGAAGCGGATCGCCCGGCAAGTCTCGCTTGCGGCAGCCGCATGTTCCGGGAAGTCGCCGTGACAGATCATGGCGGAGGCACCGCTGGCCTGGCCGAGATAGGCGACCTCATCCGGCGTTTGCCGGAAGTTCGTCGGGACCCAGACCGCGCCGATCCGGAAGCAGGCGAACATCGATTCGAACATCTGATTGCAGTTCTTCGACTGCACCAGCACACGGTCGCCCTTCGCCACGCCCCGCGCCGCGAGCGCCGCAGCCATCGCGTCGACACGCCGGTCGAGGTCCGCCCAGGTCCAGGCGGCATCGCCGCAGACGAAACCGGTCTCGTCTCCATGGCGGCGCGCCGCCTGACGCAGGAAGTGGGCCAGGTTCATGACCCGCTTGGAAACCGGAGTGATGCCTCCCTTCGGGTTCTCGCCGCCACTGCTCATTTCCGGCGCTCCAGGATCGAAACGTAGTTGGCGACGGCGGCGCCTCCCATGTTGAAGATGCCGCCGAGCGCAGGATCGGGGATCTGCATGTCTCCGGCTTCCTTCATCAGTTGCAGGCAGGTCATGACGTGCATGGAGACGCCGGTTGCTCCGACGGGATGCCCCTTGGACTTGAGGCCTCCCGAAGGATTGATCGGAAGCCGTCCGTCTTTCTCGGCGATGCCGTCGCGAACGACACGGTAGCCTTCCCCGGGCTCGGCAAGCCCCATGGCCTCGTATTCGATCAGCTCAGCGATGGTGAAGCAGTCATGCGTCTCCACGAAGGAAAGGTCGTCGAGAGCGACGCCCGCCTCGGCGCGCGCCCTTTCCCACGCCATGCGCGCACCCGCGAATGCGGTCGGGTCACGACGCGACAGAGGCAGATGATCGTTCACATGCTGGCGCGCGCGGAACACGATGGCGCGCTCCAATGCCGCGGCCGTTTCCTCGTCCGCCACGACGAGCGCGGCGGCGCCATCGGAGATCAGTGAGCAGTCGGTACGCCGCAGGGGAGGGGCCACATAGGGGTTCTTGTCGGATACCGCATTGCAGAACTCGAATCCGAAGTCCCGGCGCATCTGCGCGTAAGGATTTGCGACGCCGTTCCGATGGTTCTTGGCGGAGATGCGGGCGAGCTCTTCGCTTCGGTCGCCATAGCGCTGGAAATACTGCTGAGCGATTCGTCCGAAGATGCCGGCGAAGCCTCCTTCCACGTCTGCCTCTTCCTTCCGATAGGAGGCGCTCAGGAGAATGTCGCCCGTCTCGGGGACGGATCTTGCCGTCATCTTCTCGGCACCCACCACCAGCGCGATACGTCCGCGTCCGCTCTCGACAAAATCCAGTGCGGCATAGATCGCCGCCGATCCGGTCGCGCAGGCGTTCTCCAGGCGCGTGGCGGGGACATGGGCCAGCTCAGGATGCCCGAGCGCAACCTGCGCGGCTTCGAAGCCCTGCTTCGAGAAACCGTTGTTCAGCACCCCGGCATAGATCCCGTCGACGTCGCTCGCCCCAACGCCAGCATGTTCGAGAGCCGCGCCCGAAACGCGGGCCATGAGGCTTTCGACGTCGGGATCCTCGAGTTTGCCGAAGGGCGTGTGAGCCCAGCCGACGATGCAGGCGCGTGCCATCTTGTGTCCTCCCTGTTCAAGATCCGCCCAAGGACGGGCGTTATGGTTGTGTTACGCAGAATTCGACTAAGCCCTCATGCGAGCAGGAGACGCATCCGCGCTCGGCGGTCGTGAAGAGAACATCTTCCGGAGCTTGGCCTCTATCTGTTGGACCTCCGCCTTGAGGAGAGCCCCAAGCTCCGGCTGACGGCTTGCGGTCAAGCGGCTGTCGATGGCGGCGATGCTGAGGGCGCCGGCGACGCGCCCGTCAGGAAACATGATCGCGGCTCCCACGCCCCATGAGCTGGCGACGATCCGGCCGGGATTGAGAGAATAGCCGCGTCGGCGTGTCTCCTGCACATCCTCAAGGATCAGATCGACGGAGTAGCTGGGGTATTTCTCCAGAAGTGTCGGTCCGATCGCTTCGAGGATTCCCTCGATGTCGCCGTCGGGCATCGCCGCGAGTATGGCGAGGGATCCTGCGCCAATGCCGAGGGGGTGCTGGTATCCGGCCTGTAACGCATGAGTGCGGACGGGAAAGGTGCCTTCCTCACGGTGCAGGCACACGGAGTAGTTGTCGCGCCTCATGGACACGAAACTCGTGTCCAGGGTGATTTCGGACAGGCGCCGGAGGCTTTCCATCGACAGTTCGAGCAGACTGTGCCGCCGGGACGAGAGAGTGCCCAGAACATAGGCCTCCTCGCCGAGATAGTAGCGGCGTGTGGCCCGGTCCTGCTCAACGAGTCCGGCCCGCATCAGCGCAAGGAGAAGACGTCGCGCCGTCGGCTTGTTAAGGCCGCTTTCCTCTACGATGGCACTCAGGCCGGTTCCCCGCTCGGCTCCCCGGCCAACGAGTGCAAGAAGGCGCAGGGCCCGATCCACGCTCTGGGAACCCGACAGATCACCGGTCGACGGCAGGCCATCTTCCATCGTTCTACTCGCAGAGTATCGGTCCATGCCATGGACCTCTAGAGTCACGACGTTGAGCTTACGGAGGGGAACTGAACATTGCAAGGCAGCAAAAAGCATGTATTCTCTCCCCCGCCGGTCAGAATAATACTTCACAATATGGACCAGGATGGCGGGTGGCACGAAGCTCCTGCCTTTGCTGAAGAGGAAACGACATGAAGGTCACAAGAACTGGATTTCTGGCGCTGGCTTTGGGGCTGGCGGGCATGGCGATGGCGGGAACGGCCTCGGCGCAGAATCTGCGCCTGTCCCACAACACCGGCGATGCCACCACGTGGCACAAGGGAGCCGAACGTTTCGCCGAGCTTCTGAAGGAACGCTCCAGCGGCATGAACGTCAGGGTGTTCGCAAACGCCCAGCTGACCGGCGGCGATCAGATGAAGCAGGCCGAGATGGTCAGCCGTGGTTCGCTGGACTTCGTGGTCACCTCGGCCATCAACGTCACGCCGCTCGTTCCCGAGATGGCTGTCTTCTCCCTGCCTTATCTCTATTCCTCCTACGAGGACGTCGATGCGACGACCAACGGCGAGCCGGGCGAGCGCATGAAGGAGATCATGGAGAAGCACGACATCGTGGTTCTCGCATGGGGTGAAAACGGTTTCCGCGAGGTGACCAACAGCGTACGGCCCATCAAGACACCGGATGACCTCAAGGGTCTGAAGATGCGCGTCGCAGGGCCCATGTATATCGACGTGATGAACGCGCTTGGCGCCAATCCTCAGCAGATGCAGTGGACCGAAACCTTTTCGGCCCTCCAGCAGAAGGTCGTCGATGGCCAGGAGAATCCGATCGGCGCGGTCATCATTCCTCAGCGCGTCTACGAGGTTCAGAAATACCTCACATCCTGGCACTATTCCTATGACCCGATCTTCCTCGGGGTGAGCAAGAAGCTCTGGAGTTCCTGGGACGACGAGAAGAAGGAGCTGGTGCGCAAGGCGGCCGAGGAGGCCATGGCCTACCAGAAGGAACTGACCCGGGAGAGCACCGCAAAGGGCATCGCCTTCCTGCGCGAAAAGGGCATGGAGGTCTACGAGCCGACGACCGAGGAACTGGCGGCATTCCGCGCAGCAACCAAGTCGGCGTTCGACACCTGGGCCGCGAAGGTCGGTCCGGATCTGGTCGCAACGTTCCAGAAGGCGATTGCCAGCAAAACCAACTGAGCGGGCCTGAGCCGCGGCAACGGCCTTGAGATCGAGGCCGATGTCGTCGCCCGGCAGACCTGTCTAACACAAGGGGGCCGGGCGATCCGGCCTCCTTCCGCCCTTCGGCACCTCAGACCAGTGGCCCTGCCATGCGAACCTTGCTGGACAACGCAGAGAAGATTCTCTGCTCATTGATCTTTCTGGCCATGACGTTTCTCGGCTTCGCCAACGTCGTGGTCCGTTATCTTTCAAACCATTCGCTGGCGGTGACCGAGGAGCTCCTCGTCAACGGTTTCCTGCTTCTGACGATCTTCGGTGCGGCCATCGCGGCGCGTCGGGGCGAACACCTCGCCGTGACCATCGTTTTCGATCTCCTGCCGAAGCGGGGGCAGCTTGCTCTGATGTGGATTGCAGGGGCACTCTCCGTCCTGTTGCTGGCTCTTTCGGCCTGGTTCTCGCTGGAGCTCATGCTCAACCAGATCAAGAGCGGGACGGTTTCCTACGGCCTCCAGCTGCCGGCTTGGTACTACAGCGTCGGGCTTCCGTTCGGTTTCGCGATCGTCATCGTCCGGTATCTTCAGCATGCCGCCGAAGCCTATCGCGAATCGAAGGACCCCGTAGCCGAGCCCCGTCGCGAGGCCAAAGCCCTGGAGGCGCCCCATGTTTGAGATGGGTGTCGGCACTCAGATGGTGGTGCTGTTCTTTATTCTCCTGGCCTTGCGTCTGCCGGTGGCGTTCTCGTTGGGGCTGTCGGCCCTCTACGCCATGTGGCAGCTTGGCTTCGGCCTGGAAATGGTTGGCGATCTCCTGGCTGCCGGCATCGCCAAGTTCTCGCTTCTGGCCATCCCCTTCTTCATTCTTGCCGGAACCCTGATGGGCTCCGTCGGAATTGCCGAGCGGATGATCCGCTTCTTTCGTGTATTGATCGGCTCGCTTCCCGGCGGCATGGGCGTCGTCGGGACGACCGTGTGCCTGTTCTGGGGAGCCGTCAGCGGCTCCGGCCCCGCTTCGGTCGCGGCGATCGGACCGCTGATCATCAAGGGGATGCACGAGGACGGCTATCCCAAGGCCTTCGCCGCAGCTCTCGTCTGCACCGGCGCCGCGCTGTCGATCGTCATCCCGCCCTCGATCGGCCTCGTGATCTACGGCGTCATCGCCGAGACATCCATCTCCGAACTGTTCATCGCGGCGATCATCCCGGGCCTGATCTGCGGCGGGCTGATGTTGCTGACGCTGCCGTTCGCGCGTTTCAGCCGCGCGGGCCAGCTTTCCGAAACCGGCGGAGGCCTTGCGGCGCTTTCTCCCGATCCCTATGCGGGCCTTCCCTATCTCAAGCGGCTCGGACGCTCCTTTTTCGATGCCTTCTGGGGCCTCATGACCCCGGTGGTCATTCTGGGCGGGATCTACAGCGGGGCGTTCACGGCAACCGAGGCGGCCATCGTGGCAACGGTCTACGCACTGTTCGTCGGAGCCTTCATCTATCGCACCCTGTCGCTCAAGTCCCTGTATGCGGCCCTGACGGATGCAAGCGCCTCGTCGGCCGTGGTCATGCTGGTCGTGGCCTATGCCAGCCTGTTCGGCTGGGTCATCACGGTGGACGATCTCGTGGGCCATTATTCGACAGTTCTCCTGGCTTTAAGCGAGAACCAGTGGGTGATCCTGCTCGTCATCATGACCATGCTCCTGATCGCCGGCATGTTCATGGATCCGGTGACGATCATGTTCATCACCTTGCCGATCTTCATACCCGTCATGCGCGAGTTGAACTGGGATCCGGTCTGGTTCGGCGTGACGGTCATGATCAGCCTCGCCATCGGTCTCGTCACGCCGCCGGTCGGCATCAATCTCTTCGTCGCGGCCAATATCACGCGCCTTCCCCTGGAGCGCATCTCGGTCGGAGCCATCCCTTTTCTCATCACCAGCATTCTCGGGCTTGCCGTCGTTGCGGCATTTCCGGAGCTTTCGAAACTCCTTGTCGAGCTGATGCGCTGACTCGGCCACACCTTCGGCACCGGGGTTCGGCGATCCTGAGCGATGGATTGCAGACATGGCGCGATCCGGTCTGGACCGTTCGGCGCATCGCTGATCAAGAGCCTCCACCACAAAGAACATGCCATGATGTCCTCTAAACTCATCGATCTGTCGGCCTCCGCCGTGGTGGATCTTCTCATGCAGGAGAAGACGACCCCGCTCGATCTTCTCGACGCGCTCGAGGAGCGGATCGGGGAGGTCAATCCGACCGTCAACGCCCTTCCGACGCTGTGCTTCGCTCGCGCACGCGCTCATGCGCGCGACCTGATGCGGCTGCCCGTCGCCCGACGGGGCCGACTGGCGGGTTTGCCTGTGCCGATCAAGGATCTGACCAAGGTCGCGGGAGTTCGCACGACCTACGGCTCGCCGATTTTCGCGGATTTCGTCCCGGAGCGTTCCGACATTCTCGTCGAAAACCTGGAGAGGGAAGGGGGGATCGTTTTCGCAAAGACGGCAACCCCCGAGTTCGGAGCGGGCGCCAATACGTTCAACGAGGTCTTCGGCGCCACGCTGAATCCTTGGGACACATCGCGCTCGGCGGCGGGATCGTCGGGTGGCGCCGCCGTGGCTCTGGCGACCGGCATGGCCTGGGTGGCACATGGATCCGATCTGGGGGGATCCTTGCGCAATCCCGCGAGCTTCTGCGGCATCGTCGGTCTGCGGCCGAGCCCAGGGCGGGTCGCGCGCGATCCCGGCACCATCATCGATGATGTTCTGAACGTCGAGGGTCCGATGGCCCGGACAGTGGAGGATGTGGCCCTCCTGCTGGATGCCATGGTCAATGAGGATCCGTCCGATCCCGTTTCCCTGCCGCGGACCGGAGAGAGCTATCTTGCCTCGGCACGGACGCCGCAGCCTCTGGCGAGAGTCGCGTTCAGCGCGGATCTCGGAGTGACGCCGGTCGATCCCGAGGTGGCGGAGATCTGCCGCCGGGCGGCCTGGAGGTTCACCGAGCTGGGCGTCGCCGTCGAGGAAGCCCATCCAGACCTGTCCGACGCCAAGAACGCCTTTCACACTCTGCGGGCCGTGGGCTTTGCCGCGGCCCACAGGCAGAAGCTCGAAGATTATCCCGATCTGCTGAAACCCGAGACGATCTGGAACATCGAGAAGGGATTAGGACTCAGTGCGTCGGAAATCGTCGCGGCCGAGGAGCAGCGTGCCGAGATCGTCAGGCGAACGCACGTCTTCTTTTCGCATTACGATCTCCTGATGACGCCCGCGACCATCGTGCCGCCATATCCCGTGCAGACGCGCTACGTGGACGAGTGCTCCGGGGTCAAGTTCGACAACTACATCGATTGGCTGGCGATTGCTTATTCCATTTCCCTCACGACGGCACCGGCCCTGTCCCTTCCGTGCGGCTATACGCAAGACGGGCTTCCTGTCGGCCTGCAGATCATCGCACGGCCCCGCGGGGAGGCGCGTCTCCTGAGCGGAGCCGCGCAGCTCGAACGGCTGCTCGGCCTGGGCACCGTCCATCCGATCGACCCGCGCTCCCGCTCCTCGGCCTAGCGCATGGTGCGAAGAGTGGACCCGGTCTTTCGCGCCGAACAATGCGCTGCTCCAGAGACGTTTTCCGCGAGGCGGATCCGGGTCGCCGTCAGGAATGCCGCGACCCATGGACGAGATGGTTCCGACGCCTGACCACTTGCTCAGGGGGGCGCCGTGAGTTTTCGGACCTCGATGCGTCGGCCGATGGCAGGGACGCGGATTTCGAAGTGGTCGGCTTGAACGACGTCAAGAACGCCCGTGGGGCGGTGCGCGACGATGTTGGTGCCGCCACGTCGGCGCAGGCTGTCGTAGACAATTCCAGCCCCATGCGATGCGCGGACCTCTTCTCCGAGGCGCTGCGATGCATCGTACCGATCGGAGGCGTAGACATCGGCGAGCCGCGACTGCTGCCCGCGAATGTCCAGGTAAAGCCCGTCCAGACGGGCCGAGTAGCCTCGGTAGACCCGGACCATTTCCGGCATGTTCCGCGCCACCGCCTCCCGGCGGAGGTGATGCCCGACCTCGGCTGCCGCAGTCTCGATTTCCGAGGCCGCGTACCATGCCCCGAGATCGGGCGAGTTGAAGCGCATCCCGGTTGGGCTGACGTGCAGGAATGCCG
>DASRWK010000521.1:0-2428 GCA_035776715.1 Microvirga sp. | reverse complement strand
GTGGATGTGGATCTGAAAACCTTAGACATGACAATATTAGCCGGCGGCCGGTTGCAGTTCGGGTGAAAATCGCTTGCCGATGGTGCGGATCGCGAGATGGAGGAGCATCGCGGTCAAGGCCAGAGCGGCCAGAACGGCGATGGCAAGGAAGGCGTCGTTGTAGGCGAGAACGGTGGCTTCGCGCGTCACCTGCTGACCCAGCAATGCGACACCCTCCGCATTGAGCAGGCTCTTGTCGGTGATGACATGGCTGTAGGACCCGGAAAGTTGGGAGAGGCGCTGAGCAATGATCGGATTGCTCAGGTTGAGATTCTCGATGAGATGCTGAAAATGCAGTCGCGTGCGCCATGTGATGAAGGTGCCGACCAGAGCCGTTCCGATCACGCCTCCGAGGCTCTGCGTGCTCAAGAACACGACAATGAAGTTGAGGATGAAGGTGGGGCCGCGCTGGAGCGCCATCATCATGCCGGCCGCCATGGCGGGTGGCAGGAAGAGAACGCCGGCGGTCGCGATCAGCGCCTGACTCACATACATCTGCGCGGGCCTTGTCAGGCTCGTCGCGTCGCTGTCCATGAGGGCGCCGATGAGGAGCAGGGCAAGGGCCGCCATCTGAATGGCGTTCTCCCGGCCGGGTTTGAACACGGCAAGATACGCCAGGCCGCCCGCGATCGACGAGCCGATGATCACCAGCGACAGCGTGGTCATCTGGTCGTTCTGCAGGCCGAGAGCCTGGAAGAAGGCATAGGCACCGCTTGTCTGCTCCGACATCAGCAGACGAAAAATGAACAGCATGACGGCGAGATGCAGGATCTCCTTGCTGGTGAGCCAGCGGATGTCGAGAAACGGCGTCCTGCGGTTGAGCTCGATGACCACCGCGCAGGTCAGCGACACAAGGCCGGCGGCCAGCATGACGCCGAGCCAGGGCGCCTCGAACCACCAGTAGACACGGCCCAGTGCGAAAACCATGGCGGTGAGGCCGAAGCCGACGGCGATGAAGAGATAGCTCACGACATCGAGCCAATGGATGACCTTGGCGCGCGGCGGCGGCGTGAGAGGCAGAAGGTAGACCGCCGAGAAGGACATCATGGCGAGCGCAATCTCGAAGAGGTACAGGCCGTGCCAATCGCCCAGCATCAAGAGATCGGGCGAGATCAGGCGCGCCAGGGGCGCGCCCAGCGCGATGGTCGTCAACACGAGAGGCTGACCGACGGCGAGCTTCTTCGCCGGGGGGAGCGGCTCTAGCATGTAGAGGAAGGCGAGGGTCGAGATCGGCGCGGCCGCGATGCCGCTGAAGAAGCGTACGATGAGCGCCGATTGCAGATCCCGCACGAAAATGTGCAGCAGCATCACGAGCACGAACAGCAGGATGCTGAGTTCCGCGAAGTTGCGGAGCCCGAACTGCGCCCTGACCTTCACGAGAATCAGGGAGAGGCTGACATTCGGCGCCATATAGGCGGCGATGAGCCAGGCGACCTCGCTGGTGGTGGCGCCGAGCGGTCCCTGAAGCTGCGGCAGATTCGCCGCCGCGAGGTTCATGCCCAAGCCCTGCGTGAGGGTCAGCAGGAGCGAGGCCAGCATATAGAGAGCCGCCCTGGGCCAGGGCATGGGGGCAGGCGCCGCCGGAGGGGAGGGCGGCGCCTGCGGCTCCTGACTGCCTGAAGGCTCCAAGGGGGTCTCATCCCTGGAGACTTCGGTCTCAGGAGAAGAAGGATCGGTCGGGCGATCGCCTCCGGCTGCTGTCATCGGCAATGCACCACCATCAGCTCGCGGCTTCGATGTTCCGGGCCATGGCCTGGAGAACGCGAATGGCGGCATTTAGGTCGTCTTCGTCGACGTTCCTCAGGACATCGTTGCGGAATTCCCTGACGAGGCCATCGACGTGCGCCGCCTGCTCCCGGCCCGCCGGGGTCAGGGCGACATGCTTGGCCCGCCGGTCGCCATCGACCGGCTGGCGCTCGATCAAACCCTGCTTTTCCAGCCCGTCGAGGAGGGGCACCAGGGTCGGCCCCTCGATCTCCAGAGCATCGGCCAGTTCCGTCTGGGTCATGCAGTCCCTCTTGCCGAGGAGCATCAGCGTGCGAGCCCTAGGAAGGGTGAGGCCCTTGGCTCGGACCCGGGCGTCGAACAGGGTCCGCATCTTGCGGCTGATCTTCCACAGCTCCTCGGAGAACGTCGTCTTGGCCGTCATGCCGCACTCAATTAGTAAGCATATTGATAGAGTACTAATAATATGCGGGCTTTTATAAGCCCTCCGTCGCGCGGTTTCAAGATCCTGCGCTGGAAATCCCTCATCGCGTCCCGCTTCGGAGTCTCGGGCTCGTGCATCCTGCAGGGGTGGTGGAAATCCGGTGTTTAAATTGTTGTTCTTGCGCCCCGGACATCATAGCTTGCGCGGATATTTCCAACCAAAGGTCGAAGTGCAACCATC
>DASRWK010000520.1:0-2868 GCA_035776715.1 Microvirga sp. | reverse complement strand
GAAGGTGTAGTTCGGGTAGCGCTGCAGCCACTGCGCCTGCTTGTCGAGGGTGGCGACGGCGGTGGGGGTGAGGTCGGTCGAGTCGGTCTCGAAGAACACGCGGTCGCCCACGTTCACGACGAAGTCCTGGGCGCTGCCGGGGGTCGCGGCACCACCGGCACCGAAGCCGCCGGATCCATCGGCCATGCCATCTTTGTTGGAAGAACACGCTGCCGCCCCGAGAGCGAGGACAATGGCAGCGGCGAATTTGACGGCGCGCAGCGACATCATTTGGCAATACTCCTTACACACACGTTTGCCGAACGTTGTGTCTTTCATATCGGGCGGATGGTTAAAGGAGGGTTCCGTCAACCTTATGGGAGAAGCCGGGATTAAGGTGAATTATGGCCAAGTTGTGGAACTTCCGCTTAGGGTTAACAGGAAGTGAAGTCGGAACGGCTTCGCCCGCGCTCGTCATGAGCCGAATGTCCGCCTCATGCGTTGAAAGGTCATGAATCTCTTGACGAACCAGCCTGGACTGACGCTTCAACCCTATCGCGCGGCCCTCGACGAGCTCCGCATGGAGCGCGCCTTCTCGCGCATCGCCGACAGCGACCTGCGCCAAGGCAACGCCATCCGGCTGCTCAAGGATTCCAAGGAGAACTACCCGGTCTGGCTGGAGGCGATCCGCTCGGCGGAGCGCGTGATCCATTTCGAGAACTTCATCATCGCGGACGACGAGACCGGCCGGATGTTCGCGGACGCGCTGATGGAGCGGGCGGCTGCCGGCGTGAAGGTGCGCGTTCTCTACGACTGGCTCGGCTCGTCCTTCCGTGCCCTTCCCCCCTTCTGGCGCCGGCTGCGGGAAGCGGGCGTGGAGGCGCGGGTGTTCAACCCGCCCCGCCTGACGGACCCGTTCTGGATCCGGCGCAACCACCGCAAGCTGATCACCGTGGACGGCCGCATCGGCTTCGTGTCGGGCCTGTGCATCTCCGACAGCTGGGAAGGCGGCAAGGAAGCCGAGCCCTGGCGCGACACGGGCATCTCGGTGGAAGGCCCCATGATCGCCGACCTGGACGCAGCCTTTGCGGAGAGCTGGGTGCTCGCGGGAATGCGGGCGATCCCCAAATCGGAGCTACCCACCGCCGAGGAGATCCCGCATGCGGGCAGCATGGCGGCGCGGCTGATCAGCGGCGAGCCCGGCATGTTCCGCACCTATCGCGTCGACCAGTTCATCGCCGCCACCGCGCAGCGCAATCTCTGGCTCACGGACGCGTATTTCGTCGCCACCACGTCCTACGTGCAGGCCCTCGGCGAGGCGGCGCGCGACGGGGTCGACGTGCGCCTGCTCGTACCGGGATCCAGCGACGTGCCGGCGCTGCAACCCATCGTCCGCGCGGGCTACCGCTCGCTCATCGAAGCGGGCATCCGGGTGTTCGAGTGGAACGGCTCGATGCTGCACGCGAAGACGGCCGTGGTGGACGGGCGCTGGGCGCGGGTGGGCTCCACCAACCTCAACTTCGCGAGCTGGGCCACCAACTGGGAGCTCGACGTCATCGTGGAGGATGCCGGCTTCGCCGAGGCGATGGAGGCGATGTATCTGGAGGATCTCGCCAATGCCACCGAGATCGTTCCCGGCTGGCAATCCCGCCGCAGACGGGCCCTGAACATGCGCTCCCGCCGCTCTCACCGGTTCAAGAGAGGCGGGGTGCGCAGGCTCGCCGCCGGCGCCCTCGCGCTCTCGAGCAGCATCGGCAAGGCGATGAGCTCGCGCTCGCTCACCGCGACCGAGACCAGCAGCATCGCCATCATCGGCTCCGCCCTTCTGGCGCTGGCCGCCCTGATCACCGCATTCCCCGTGCTGATCATTTCCCCCATCGTGATCGGCCTCGTCTGGTTCGGCCTGGCCCTGCTCATCCGGGCCTTTCGCCTCAAGCGGCGCGTGCGCCTGAGGCGGCGCAAGATCGCGATCCGGCGGCGGTTGAGCAAGATCAAGGAAGAATCGGCCTCTGCTGGGAAATAAAGGAAACCAGCCGCCAAGCTTGGCATTGATTCGGATGCCTCCCGTGCGCGAGGCCTTGACCCAAGGAGACGACGATGGCGACCGGCCCCTCCAGCCCCTCTTCCTACGATCCATTCGACCGCGCCGAATCCATGAGCGCGCTGCTGGCGCGCAACTGGTGGGCCGTGGCCCTGCGCGGCGTCTTCGCCGTAATCTTCGCGCTGATCGCCTTCTTCTGGTCGGGCGCGACGATCCTGTCCTTCGTGCTGTTCTTCTCGGCCTACATGCTTGTCGACGGCGTGTTCGGCATCGTCTCGGGCATCCGCGCCGCCTCCAACCAGGAGCGCTGGGGATTGCTGATCCTGGAAGGCGTCCTCAACATTCTCGTGGGCGCCATCGCGTTCCTGATGCCGGGGCTGACGGTGGTGTTCTTCGTCACGCTCCTTGCCGTCTGGTCGCTGATCACGGGCGTCCTGATGATCGTCGCCGCCTTCAGGCTGAACCCGGCCTTCGGGCGCGGCTGGCTGATCTTCAGCGGCCTCGTGTCGGTTCTCTTCGGCGTGGCGCTTCTGATCGCGCCGCTCGTCGGCGCCGTGGTCCTGACCTGGTGGCTGGGCGCCTATGCGCTCTTCTTCGGCATCGCCCTCATCGTCCTCGCCTTCAAGCTCCGCAGCCGGAAGGAGGACCTGACCGGAAGCGCGTCGCTGCGCGCGTGACCCCGCTTTACCAGTCATGGCCGGGCTAGTCCCGGTCATCCCGCTCCTGGAGGGCACTGCGCTGATCCCTATCGGGATCACCGGGACAAGGCCGGTGATGACGTGCGGTGTGCCGGATCCGCTGAAAGGGCGAGATCACAGCGGCGAAAAGGGCGCCTCTCGGCGCCCCTT